>JAQGIA010000637.1 GCA_028291445.1 Belnapia sp. | reverse complement strand
GGCCGCCGCCGCCCGCGCCACCGCCGCCACCGCGGCGACCCCCTGCCCGGCCGCCGCCGCCGCCCCGGCCAGCTTGTGGATCAGCACGGTCCCGGCGATGCCACGGCGGCGCTCCGGCGGCACGGTCTCGCGCAGCGCCACGTCGTCGGCGACCACCACCACCTCGCAGGGGATGCCGGCGGCTCGCGCCAGCTCGGCGGCCAGGCCGAAATTCAGCCGGTCGCCGGTGTAATTCTTGACGATGAGCACCGCCCCCGCCGGCCCGGCCGCGGCGCGGATCCCCGCCAGCACCGCATCGGCGCTGGGCGAGGTGAAGACATCCCCCACGATGGCCCCGGCCAGCAGCCCCGGTCCGACATAGCCCGCATGCGCCGGCTCATGCCCTGCCCCGCCGCCGGAAAGCACCGCCACCGGCCGCGCCGCGGCCTCGGGCAGGTCGGCGCGCACCACCACATCCTCATCCGCCAGCAGCGCCAGGCCGGGGTGGAGGTCGCAGAGCCCCTCCAGCATCTCCCGCACCACCCGGCGCGGGTCGTTCACCAGCTTCTTCATGGCCGCTCCTCCCCCGGGCCTGCCCAGGTCGCGGCCATTGGGCCACCGGCTACTTCACCGTGGCAACCCGCAGCGCATTGGTCGTGCCCGCCGTGCCGAAGGGCACCCCGGCGGTCACCACCACTTCCTGCCCCAGCACCGCGAAGCCTTCGGATTGCGCGGCCCGCAGCGCCTTGGCCACCATGTCGGTCATCGAATGCGGCTCCTGCGAGACCAGCGGGTGCACTCCCCAGACCACCGCCAGCCGGCGGGCCGAGGCGATGCTGGCGGTCAGCCCGAGGATCGGGCAATCCGGCCGCTCCCGCGCGACCCGCAAGGTGGTCGAGCCGGTGCTGGTGAAGGTCGCGATCACCTGCGCCTTGATGGTATGCGCCACCTGCCGGGCGGCGGCGGCGATGGCGCCGGCGCTGTTCGGCTCCGGATCGGGGCGGGAATTATCGGTCAGCTGGCGCCAGCCCGGGTCCTGCTCCACCCGCGCCACGATGCGGTCCATGATGTTCACCGCCTCGAAGGGGTATTGCCCCGCCGCGGTCTCGGCCGAGAGCATCACCGCATCGGCGCCGTCGAAAACCGCCGTCGCCACGTCCGAGGCCTCGGCCCGGGTCGGCGCGGGGGCGGAGATCATGCTCTCCAGCATCTGGGTCGCGACCACCACCGGCTTGCCGGCGGCGCGCGCGGCGCGGACGATCTTCTTCTGCACCAGCGGCACTTCCTCGGCCGGCAGTTCCACGCCGAGGTCGCCGCGCGCCACCATCACGCAATCGGCCAGCGCCACGATGGCGTCGAGGTTCTCGACCGCCTGCGGCTTCTCCATCTTCACCATCACCAGGGCGCGGCCGGCGCAGATCGCCTGGCATTCGGCCACATCCTCCGGCCGCTGGACGAAGCTGAGGCCGATGTACTCGATGCCCAGCGGCAGCACGAAGGCGAGGTCCTCGCGGTCCTTCGGCGTCAGCGCCGGGATCGGCAGCGCCACGTCGGGAACATTGACCCCCTTCCGGTCGGACAGCGGCCCGCCGACCACGATCTCGGTCTCCAGGTGGTCCTCCCGGACGCGGACCACGCGCAGCCGCAGCTTGCCGTCGTCGAGCAGCAGCGAGGTGCCGATCTGCGCCGCCTTGATGATCTCGGGATGCGGCAGCTGCACCCGGCGCACGTCGCCCGGCGTGGGGCTGAGGTCGAGGCGGAAGAGCTGGCCGGTCTGCAGCTGGACCCGGCCGCCCTGGAACCGCCCGACCCGCAGCTTCGGCCCCTGCACATCGGCCAGGATGCCGATCGGGCGGCCGACCTTCTGCTCCA
This sequence comes from Belnapia sp., assembly GCA_028291445.1. Classification (GTDB taxonomy): domain Bacteria; phylum Pseudomonadota; class Alphaproteobacteria; order Acetobacterales; family Acetobacteraceae; genus Belnapia. The sequence continues at coordinate 6,106 of JAQGIA010000637.1, read as the reverse complement.
GCGCCCGGATGATGGTGATCCGGTCGGCATGGTCTGCATGGCTGCCATGGGTTAAATTCAGCCGGAAGACATCGGCGCCGGCGCGGTACAGCCGCTCGATCAACTCCGGCGTCGAGCTGGCCTGGCCGAGCGTTGCGATGATCTTGGTCCGGCGGCGGCGGCGCAGCGGGATGCGGGTGGCCATGCGAGGGGAGGTCCCTTCCTGGGCATTGGCGGCGGGGGGGGCGGCGACGGGCGCCTGGTGGAGATCCGGCCGCAGCCGGTGCGGCGGCAGGTCGAGCAGCCGGGCGAGCTCGCCCACCCGGTCGGCCGGGATGCGCTGCCATTGCGATACGGCTGCGGGGGAAATGCCGAGGCCGGTGGCGATCCGCGTCACGGCGCCACGGCGGGCGAGGATGTCTTCGAGGGTTTGGTCGCGCATGAGTGAAACTTACAGAAATTAAGTCCGCACGCCAAGCCCTCGATCGCGCTTAATGTTCATCTGAATATTAAGCTATGATGACCACCCGCACGTCGTTCACGTTGGTCAGGGTCGGCCCGGTCACCACCAGGTCGCCCAGCGCGGCGAAAATCCCGTAGCTGTCATGGCCCGCCAGCATCGCCCGCGCATCCAGCCCCGCCGCCTGCGCCCGCGCCAGGGTATCCGGCCCGGCAATCGCCCCCGCGGCATCCGACTTGCCGTCGATCCCGTCGGTATCCGCCATCAGCGCCCAGATCCCCGGCTGTCCCTCCAGCGCCAGCGCCAGGCCGAGCAGCCCCTCCATGCTCCGTCCGCCGCTGCCTCCCCCGCCGGCCGCCATCGTGACCGTGGTCTCGCCGCCCGAGAGCAGTACGCAGGGCGGCCCAATCGGCAGCCCATGCGCCGCGCTGCTGCGGGCGATGCCGGCCAGCACCTTGCCCAGCACGGCAGCCTCGCCCTCCAGCGCATCGCCCAGGATCAGCGGTGCCAGGCCCAGCGCCCGGGCGGCCTCGGCCATGGCCCGCAAGGCCAGCAGCGGCGTGGCGATCATCCGCAGCTCGCAGCCGGCCAGCCGCGGGTCGCCCGGCTTGGGGCTTTCCTCGGCCGCTTCGGCCAGATGCCGCACGACCGCCGACGGCAGTTCCATCCGGTAATGCGCGACCAGCGCCCGCGCCTCGGCGAAACTCGTCGGGTCGGCGACGGTGGGGCCGGAGGCGATCACCGCCGGATCGTCCCCCGGCACGTCCGAGATCGCCAGGGTGACCACCCGCGCCGGATGCGCCGCCACCGCCACCCGCCCGCCGGAAAATCCGGACAGATGCTTCCTGATGCAATTCATCTCGCCGATCGGCGCGCCGGAGCGCAGCAGCGCGCGGTTGACCGCCATGAGGTCCTCAAGCCCCAGCCCCGCCGCCGGCAAGGTGGACAGCGCCGAGCCGCCGCCCGAGACCAGGAACAGCACCAGATCCGCCGGCCGCAGCCCCCGCAGCAAGCCGAGGATCTCGGCCGCCGCCGCTGCCCCGCCGGCATCCGGCACCGGATGGCTGGCAAAGCGCACCGCGATCCGCCGCCCCCCCGGCCCATCCGGCACATCGGCGCCATGCGGGGCGATGACCAGGCCCTGCAGCGGCACCCCGGGCCAGGCCCGCTCCACCGCCAGCGCCATCTTGGCCGCCGCCTTGCCGACGCCGACCACCACCACCCGGCCGCCGCTGGCCGGATCGGGCGGCGGCGGCAGGTATCCCGGCAGCACCACCAGAGGGTCCGCCGCCGCCAGCCCCGCCGCGAAGATCCGCCGCAAGGCCTCCCGCGCCGTCGCATCCGACCATGCCATGCGCAGCCTCCCCGCTTTTGCGCCCCGAGTATGGCGAAGCCACCCCGGATGGACCATCTAGGGCAGAACCATAGCAGGAGCCTGCCATGCCCGACGCACCAGAGCCCAACACCCCCGCGCCCAACGCCGCCAAGATCGACCCCGCCACCCGCACCGAGTTGGAGGCCGCCGCCTTCCGCCGACTGGTCGAGCACCTGCGCGAGCGGCCCGATGTGCAGAACATCGACCTGATGAACCTGGCCGGCTTCTGCCGCAATTGCCTGAGCAAGTGGTACCGCGCCGCCGCCGAGGAGAAGGGCGTCCCGCTCTCCGATCCCGATGCGCGGGAGATCATCTACGGCATGCCCTACAAGGCCTGGCAGGCGCAGCACCAGACGGCTGCCAGCCCGGCACAGCAGGCCCAATTCGCCGCCAAGCCTGAACACGGCTAGCAGGACGCAGGGGCGTTGCCCCTTCGGACCACCTTGCCAAAGGCCCTGGGGCCTTTGGCAACCTCAAATTCAAGGCCATGGTGCCCGGAGGCTTTGCGGCCTTTGGCGAGGGGGACCTGACGAAAGCGAAGCTCCTCTCGACGCCCCCCGGCAGGCATTTCCACCCACCTGCCGATGCGCACCCCGCCCCCAGCACCTGCCGGCGCGGTTGCTGCCGCGCCCCCGCCGGGGTACGAGCGCCGCCCGCGCGACTATCCGGAGCAGAGCAGCATGAGTGACATGGACGACGCCCCGTTCGACGCAGCCCCATTCGACGAAGCCCGGGCCAGCCGTGCGCGCCAGGAGGCCGACCCGGACCCGGAGGTCGGCGGCATCGCCGTCGACCGCCTCCGCTCGATCATCGAGCGGATCGAGCGGCTGGAGGAGGAACGCAAGGCCCTCGCCAACGACATCAAGGACATCTACGGCGAGGCGAAAAGCGCCGGTTTCGACGTGAAGGTGGTCCGCACCCTGATCTCCCTGCGCAAGAAGGAGCCCGCCGAGGTCGAGGAACAGGAGACCCTGCTCGATCTCTACAAGCGGGCGCTGGGCATGTGACCCGGCGCGACCACGCCCTGCGGCACCTTAGGTAACTCTGCCCGCCCGACCTGTGGTATACATGCCGATGTAGGGTTTTCTGCCAAGCGCCGCACCGGGCCGTCCGACACCGGGCCGTCCGCTGCGGCGCCTCTATCCCGCCACGGTGAGGCACAGTGCTGACTGGTCCGGAGCGCCCAGACTTAGGGACCATGATTGCCGGGCAGGACGGCATGGCACGGCTGATGCGCCGGCAGGATTGGTCGGCCTCGCCGCTTGGCCCGCCCGAGGGTTGGCCGGCTTCGCTCCGCACCGTGGTCGACCTGATGCTCGGCTGCCGCCATCCGATGTTCATCGCCTGGGGGCCGGCGCTCGGGATGCTCTACAACGAGGGCTATGGCGCCATGCTGGGCGCCCGCCACCCCTGGGCCATCGGCCAGCCCTTCCACGAGGTCTGGAGCGACATCCTGCCCGAGGTCGAGCCGCTGATCCGCCGCGCCCTGGCCGGCGAGGCCATCTGGCGCGAGAACATGCATCTGACGATGGAGCGGAACGGCTACCCGGAGGATACCTGGTGCACCTTCTCCTACAGCCCGCTGCGCGACGAGAGCGGCGCCATCGCGGGCGTGTTCTGCACCTGCATGGAGACCACCCGCCAGGTGCTTGCCGAACGGCGCCAGGCGAATGCCACCGCGGCGCTGCGGGAAAGCGAGGCCCGCTTCCGCAACATGGCGGACACCGCGCCGGTGATAATCTGGACCACCGATGCCTCCGACTACTGCACCTCGCTCAACCGCCGCTGGTATGAGTTCACCGGCCAGGCCCCCGGCGCCGGCGAGGGATTCGGCTGGCTCAACGCGACCCACCCCGAGGACCGCCCCGCCACCGAGGCCGCCTTCCGCGCCGCCAGTGCCGCCCGCCAGCCCTTCCAGATCGACTACCGCCTGCGCCGCGCCGACGGCAGCTATGCCCGGGCATTCGATACCGCCGCGCCGCGCTTCGGGGAGGAGGGCGAATACCTCGGCTATATCGGCTCGGTGATCGATATTTCGGAACGCCACTCCGCCGCCGCGGCGGTGGCCGAGAGCGAGGCCCGGTTCCGCGCCCTGATCGAGGCCTCGGCGCAGATCGTCTGGACCGCGGATGCCTCCGGCGCCATTACCGAGGACAGCCCCTCCTGGCGCGCCTTCACCGGCCAGGGCGAGGCGGAATGGCTCGGCACCGGCTGGCTCGACGCCATCCATCCCGAGGACCGCACCGCCGCGGCGGCGGTCTGGAGCGGCTGCATCGCCAGCCGGACCCCCTACGAGACCAGCTACCGGCTGCGCCACCGCAGCGGCGACTACCGCTGGACCGCGGCCCGCAGCCTGCCCTTGCTGCGGCCGGATGGGACGGTGCGCACCTGGGTCGGCATGAATATCGACATCGAGGAGCAGCGCCAGGCCGAGGCCCGGCTGCGGGCGCTGAACGCCCAGCTCGAAGGGCGCGTGGTCGAGCGTACCCGCGAACGTGACCGCATCTGGCTGCTGTCGCAGGATCTCATGCTGGTGGCGCGGTTCGACGGCATCATCACCGCGGTGAACCCGGCCTGGACCACCCTGCTGGGCTGGGACACCACGGTGCTGCCAGGCACCCGCCTGCTCGACCTGATCCATCCCGAGGACCGCGACGCGACCCAGCGCGAGACCTTCCGGCTCGGCCAGGGCCTCAGCACCCAGCGCTTCGAGAACCGCTACTGCCACCGGGATGGCGGCTGGCGCTGGGTTTCCTGGACCGCGGTGCCGGCCGAGGGGCTGATCCATGCCGTCGGCCGCGACATAACGGCGGAGCGAGCCGCCGCCGAGGCGCTGCGCGCCGCCGAGGACCAGCTGCGCCAGGCGCAGAAGATGGAGGCGGTCGGCCAGCTCACCGGCGGTATCGCGCATGATTTCAACAACCTGCTGACCGGCATCATCGGCTCGCTGGCGCTGCTGAAGAAGCGCGTGGCCGAGGGCCGCGCGGCGGAGGTCGGGCGCTATGTCGAAGCCGCCACCACCTCCGCCCAGCGCGCCGCGGCGCTGACCCAGCGGCTGCTGGCCTTCGCCCGGCGCCAGCCGCTCGACCCCCGCCCGGTCGATGTCGCGGCCCTGCTCGGCTCGATGGAGGAACTGCTGCGGCGGACCATCGGCGAGCAGATCGCCCTGGCCATCGACATCGAGCCGCCGCTGCAGCCGACCCTTTGCGATCCCAACCAGCTTGAGAACGCCATCCTCAACCTGGCGATCAATGCCCGGGACGCCATGCCGGAGGGTGGCGCGCTGCGCATCCATGCCGAGCAGGCCCGGCTCGACGCGGATGATGATTTGCCGCCCGGCGATTACATCTGCATCAGCGTGACCGATACGGGCGTCGGCATGGCGCCCGGCGTGATGGCCCGGGCCTTCGACCCTTTCTTCACCACCAAGCCGACCGGCCAGGGCACCGGGCTCGGCCTGTCGATGATCTACGGCTTCGTCCGGCAGTCCGGCGGCGATGTCCGCATCCGCTCGGCCATGGGCGAAGGCACCACGGTGCGGCTCTGCCTGCCGCTGCATGCCGCGTCCCACCTGGCCGCGACGAACGAGGCATCCCTCGGCAGCGCGCCGGAGGCTCCCCCCGGACCCGCCGCGCCCGCATTGCCCGAGGTTCCCGGTGCCATCGCCGGCGAGACGGTGCTGGTGGTGGAGGATGAGCCGGTGGTCCGCGGCGTGGTGATCGAGACGCTGCGCGACTTCGGCTACCAGGTACTTGAAGCCGGCGATGGCCGCTCCGCGCTGGCCGTGCTGCGATCCGGCCGGCGGCTCGACCTGCTGGTCACCGATGTCGGCCTGCCCGGCGGCATGAACGGCCGGCAGCTCGCCGATCATGCGCGCGAATTACGGCCGGGTCTGAAGGTGCTGTTCGTGACCGGCTATGCCGATGCCGCCGGCCTCGCCGGCGAGATGCTGGAGCCGGGGATGGCGCTGATCACCAAGCCCTTCGCCGCCGATATGCTGGGGCGGCGGATCCGCGAACTGATCGAGGGCTGAGCCATTGGCGCGCAGCGGTAGCCGACGATCGCCAAGCCCCAATCCGCAGGACCCAGTCCGACCGGGCCACGCAGCCGCGATGCCCGGCGTTCAACCCGCCCGGAGCCGCTGGCCCGAGGGGCCGCCTAACGCGACTGGGTGATCGCCGCAGCCGCCGCCACCAGGCCGAAGACCCAAGGCAGCATGGTGAGAAGCTCGTTCATGGCCTGCATCCCCACGGCCAGGGCGCGACGCCGCGAATAGCGGGCCGTCACATGGC
>JAQGIA010000632.1 GCA_028291445.1 Belnapia sp. | reverse complement strand
GAGATAGCCCTTCGGCGGCACCAGCACGCCGGTCGAGCCGGCGAACGGCTCGACCATGACGGCGGCGATGGTCTCGGCGCCATGCAGCGCGACCAGGTTTTCCAGCGCATCGGCAAGGTGGGCGCCGTGCTCCGGCATGCCCTTGGCGAAGCGGTTGGCCTCGATGCCATGGGTATGCGGCAGGTGGTCCACATAGGGCAGCAGGGCACCGAACTGCTTGCGGTTGCCGCCGATGCCGCCCACCGACATGCCGCCGAAGCCGACCCCGTGGTAGCCGCGCTCGCGCCCGATCAGCCGCACGCGGCTGCTTTCGCCGCGCGCCTTGTGATAGGCGAGCGCGATCTTCAGCGCGGTATCGGCGCTCTCCGAACCGGAATTGGTGAAGAAGACCTTGTCCATGCCCTCCGGCGTCAGCTCGGCGATGCGCGCCGCCGCCTCGAAGGCGATGGGATGGCCGAGCTGGAAGGTCGGCGCGTAATCCAGGATGGCGGCCTGCTTCTGGATCGCTTCCTTGATCTGCACCCGGCCATGCCCGGCGTTGCAGCACCAGAGCCCGGCGGTGCCGTCCAGGATCTCGGCGCCATCCGCGGTGAAGTAGGACATGCCCTCGGCCCGCGCGATCATCCGCGGATTGGCCTTGAAGTATTTGTTGTCCGAATAGGGCATCCAGTACGCGTCCAGGTTGTTGGGACGCGGTACATTCATCTCGTTCATCACGGGCTCCGGCTGGCCACTGGGGCCGAGCCGATAAAAAACACCCGCAGGCGGCGCGGGGCAAGCGGGCGGTGCCCCCTGCGAGGCGGCATGCTAGGAAAATCACGCGAAACCACCCATCCGCCCCCGTGGCCAAAGGACCGAACCATGCCCGAAGGCCGGCTTTTTATCGGCAGCAAGCGCTATTCCTCCTGGAGCATGCGCGGTTGGCTGGCCGTCCACCTCGCCGGCCTCGATGTGGCGGAGGTGCTGATCGCGCTGGAGGCAACGCCCTCCGCCGCCATCCAGGCCGCCTCGCCGACCGGGCTGGTGCCCTATCTCGAACATCGCGGGGTGCAGGTCTGGGAGACCATCGCCATCGCCGAATACTGCGCCGAGCAGGCCCCCGGCCTGTGGCCGGCCGAGGTCGCCCGGCGCGCCCATGCCAGGGCGATTGCCGCCGAGATGCATGCCGGCTTCCGCGGCCTGCGCCAGGCCATGCCGATGAACCTCGGCCGGGATTTCGCGGGGGGCGGGCGGAACCCGGAGTCGCTGGCCGACATCGCCCGGATCGAGGCGATCTGGCGGGAGGCGCGGGCGCTCTGGGGCGGCCCCTTCCTGAGCGGCGCCAGCTTCGGCCTGGCGGATGCGATGTATGCCCCGGTGGTGGCGCGTTTCATCACCTGGGCGCCCGAGCTGAGCGCCGGAAGCCGGGCCTACATGGCGGCGGTCCGGGCGCATCCGCTGGTGGAACGCTGGTATGCCGAGGCCGCCGCCGAGCCTGCCGCCTGGCGGCTCGACAAATACGAGAATCCGCCGGGCGCGCTGGGCGGAGCGATCCAGGGATGAGCACCGCCGTCGCCCTCGACCATGTCGGCGTCGCCGCCCGCGACCTCGGCCCGCTGACCGCCGCCTATGAACGGCTGGGCTTCGCCCTCTCGCCCATCGCCCAGCAAAGCGGCAAGCGCAGCCCGGAGGGGCCGGTGGAGCTGTTCGGCAGCGGCAATCGCTGCGCCTTCCTCCGGCATGGCTATATCGAGCTGATCGCCATCCTCGACGCCGGGCGCTTCGCCAATGGGCTGGACGGCTTCCTCGCCCGTTATGCCGGGCTGCATATCGTCGCGCTGGCCATGGAGGATGAGGCGGCCAACCTGGAACGGCTGCGCCGGGCCGGGGTGCCGATCGCCGGCGTCGCCTGGCTGGAACGCCCGGTGGAGGCCGGGGGTCCTGTCGCCCGCTTCGCCCGGCTGCCGCTGCCGGATGCGCCGGAGGGCCGGCTGCAGCTTATCCGCCACCTGACCGCCGAACTGGTCTGGGATGCCCGCTGGATGGGCCATCGCAACGCGGCCGTGGCCCTGGAATCGGTGATCCTGGCGAGCGACACGCCGGCCGAGACGGCGGCGCGGCTGTCCCGGCTGGCCGGCCTGCCGCTGGAGCCCGATCCGGCAGGGGGCTTTATTCTCGTGCTGCCCGGCGCGGCGGGGGCTGCCGGGCCGGCGGCGCCGGTGCTGCGGACCACGCTGCGTATCCTGCCGGCCGAGGCGCTGGGGCAGGTGCTGCCCGGCGTGATCCCGCCCGCCTCGCCCTGCATCGCCGGGATGGTGGTGCGGACCGGAGATGGCAATGCCGCCGTCGCGGCCCTGCTGGCGGCCGAGGCCATCCCGGCGGTGCCGGCGCCGGGCCTTTGGGGCACCGGGCTGCTGGTGCCGCCGGACTACGCCGGCGGCGCCGCGCTGGTCTTCGCCGCGTGAGCAGCGCCATCGGCCGCAGCCTGCGGGTCTACTACGCCCCGGGCCGGGCGGCGGCGCTGGATGAGTTCCACCGGCGCTTCATGGCGGCGGGCGACCTCGCCTTCGATATCGGCGCGCATGTCGGCGACCGCACCGCCAGCTTCCGCCGGCTCGGCGCCCAGGTGGTGGCGGTGGAGCCGCAGCCGCGGCTGGCCCGGCTGCTGCGCCTGGTCTTCGGCCGGGATGCAGGGGTGACGCGCGTCGCCGCGCTGGTCGGCGCCGCGCCGGGCGAGGCGGTGCTGCGGTTGAACAGCGCCAACCCGACCGTGGCCACGGCGAGCGCCGATTTCATCGCCGCGGCGAACGGCGCGCCGGGCTGGGAGGGCCAGCGCTGGGATGCGGAATTGCGCCTGCCGGTGACGACGCTGGCCGCGCTGGCGGCGGCGCATGGCCGGCCGGACTTCGTGAAGATCGATGTCGAGGGCTACGAGGCAGCGGCGTTGGCCGGGCTGGAGGTGGCGCCGCGCGCGCTGTCCTTCGAATTCACTACCATCCAGCGCGGGGTGGCGCTGGATTGCCTGGAACGGCTGGCGGCGCTGGGCTACCGCCGGTTCAACGCCTGCTTGGGCGAGGCGATGGCCTTCGCCCATGCGGCACCGCTGGAGGCGGCGGCGATGGCGAGTTGGCTCGCCGGCCTGCCGGCTGCGGCCAATAGCGGCGATGTCTATGCCAGCCTGGAGCCGGAGCGGATCACCGGCTGAACCCGGCGACGCCTCTGAAGGGGCAGCCTCTGGGGGGTTCAGCCGGTGTAGAGGCCGGTGACTTCGGGGCCGTAGCCGGCGAGCGGCCGGCGGCGGCGGCC
>JAQGIA010000590.1 GCA_028291445.1 Belnapia sp. | reverse complement strand
CCTGCTGGCCTGGGCCGGCGCGGCGACCCTGCTGGCGGCAGTGCCGGGTGGGGCGCCGGATGGCAACATCCTGGCGGTCCTGCCGGCGCTGGCCCTGCTGGGCGCCGGTTGGGCGGCCAATCAGGGGGAGCCGGCCCCGGCGCGCTGGCTGGACCGGCTGGGGCGGCTGCAACTCGCCACATTGGCCCTGGGCATCGGCCTGGGGACCGCGATGGTCGCCGCGATCGACCTGCGGATAGCGCCCTTCGGCCTGCTCGCCCTACTGGCGGCGATGCTGATGGCGTGGCGCATGATGGTCCTGGCGCGCCGCCGGCACTGGGGCGGCGCCGTGGTGGTGGCTGCCTTCCTGGTGGCGCCGGTCTATGCCGCCATCATCGCCGGGCCGCTGACCCGGCTGCCCATATCCTGGATCGTGCCGCGCATCGCCGGCACCGCCCAGCGGGTGGCGCCGGGGCTGCCGCCCGGGGATTTCGGCGTCGCCGGATTCACCGGGCAATCCCTGCTGTTTCGCACCGGCCGCGCCACCCGGCTGCTGCCGGACGGTCCCGCCGCGGCGCGCTTCCTGGCCGAGCACCCGGGCCGCCTCGCCGCCGTCGCCGACCGGGAGGAGGTCGCCTTCCGCCAGGCCGCGGCGACGCTCGGCCTGAGGCTGCAGGAAGCCGCCACGGTCATCAGCTTCGATCTGCGGCACGGCGGCTACGTGGCCATGCTGCTGTACCGGACTGCCGGCTGATCGCGCACAGCGGCGGCACAACGCTGATTTATGATTTCGCGGTCACGGCCAGGCATCCGTAGATGGCGCCGCCGCCCGGCCTGAGCCCGGTGTGCCAGACAGGACCGGGCCATGCCAGCCGACCACAATTTGCCGAACCCCGCCATGCGGCATGGCCTCGGCCGGCTGGCCAGCAGCACCGCCTGGTCGGCGCTCGACTTCTGGACGCAACAGGCGACGGCGCTGGTCGTCTTCGTCGTCGTCGGCAACATGGTGGGGCCGGCCGCCGTCGGCGTGCTCACCATGGCGCAGCTCGCGGTGACGCTGATGCTGACCTTCCTGCTGGATGGCTTCGGCGACGCGCTGATCCAGCGCCGGCTGCTCGACCGCACGCATATCGATACCGCCTTCGTGCTGCTGACCGGCCTCGGCCTCGCTGCCGGCGCCGTGCTCTGGCTGGCCGCACCACTGGCGGCCGGCCTGTTCGACGCGCCGGCCCTGGCGCATATCCTGCCGCTGCTGGCGATCGGCCTGCCCTTCCAGGGCGCCGCCGCCCCCTACCAGGCGATGCTGCAACGGGAGATGCGCTTCGCGGCGCTGGCGTTGCGGAGCCTGGTCGCCCAGGGCGCCGGCTTCGTCTGCGCCCTGCTGATGGCGCGGGCGGGGTTCGGGGCGGAAGCGCTGGTCGGCTACTTCCTCACCGCGCGCGTTCTCGATGCGGCGCTGCTGATGCTCATCGCCCGGCGGCTGCCTGGGCGGGCGCTCAGCCGCGCGGCGCTGGCCGATATCCTGGGCTATGGCAAGCACCGGGTCGGCAACCAGGTGGTCGGCTTCGTGGTGATGCAGATCGACCGGTTCTCGACCGCCTATTTCCTCGGCCCCATCGCGGTCGGGCTCTATTCGATCGCCGAGCGGATTACCGGCGCCTTCAACGGCGGGCTGTCCGGCGTGCTGGTGCGGGTCGCCTTCCCCATCTTCTCGGAGCGCCAGGGCGATCCCGCGCGGCTGCGGCAGGCCCTGCAGGATATGCTGCTGCTGGGCAACCTGCTGGCGCTGCCGGCCTTCGTCGGCATCGCGCTGGTCGGCGAGGAACTGGTGGCCTCGCTGTTCTCGGCAGCTTGGGCCGATGCGGCGCCGGTGCTGGCGGTGCTGTCGCTCGCCGGCATCCCGCATGCGACCAACTACATCCTGACCGCCGCCATCAATGCGCTGGGCCGGCCGGATATCGCGCTGCGCTACAGCATCCGGATCATGCTGCTGCGGCTGGCCTGCAGCATCGCCGCGGCGCCCTTCGGGCTGCTGGCGGTGGCCTGGGCCAATCTCGGCGTCACCGCCTGCTCGACCCTGCTGGTGATCGCCGGCATCCGGCCGTTTTTGCCGGAGGCACCGCGGCTGGTGCCGCAGACGCTCCGCGTGCCGCTGCTGGGCACGTTGGGGATGGCGGCCGCGGTGGTCGGCACCGGATGGCTCTTCGCCGGGTTTTCGCCGCCCTTGCTGCTGGCGGTGAAGGTCGTCGCCGGTGGGGCGAGCTACGCGGCGCTGCTGCTGGCGATCGCGCCCCAGGCGCTTGGGCTGCTGCGCCGCCGCGTCACCTGAAGCCGGGCAGGCTGCCCGGCGGTGGCGGCGCATCCTTCGAGCGCACCAGCCGGCCCTTGATCGCCCGCAGCCGCGCCTGCAAGGCCGGGTGCCGGCGCAGCGAATCGCGCGCCAGGTCGATGAAGTGGTCGTCGGTGAACCACCAGCGCAGCAGCTCCGCGTAGCAAGCGGCGCGTGCCGTCACCGAGGGCACGGATTTGCGGATCAGCCGCAGGTACCGCCAATAGACTACCGTATGGAACAGCTCGCTGGTGACGCCGAGCGCCTTGCCCGGGTCCTGCCACAACGCCGCCTGCCGCCGGTCCTTCAGCAGCACCGCGCGCGTGTAGCGGTCCTCGTGTTCGCGGTGCAGGAACAGCGGATCCGGCAGGCAGACCCAGGGACCCCGCAGCGCCATCTCCGCCAGCAGCACCCGGTCGGAGCCGTTGTAGGCGCCGTGCAATTCGGAACCGATGAGCGCGGCGCGGCGGAACAGCCCGAAGAAATCCTCGCATTGATGACGGGTATGGATCACCGCCCCGAAGCGGCGTGCAGGACTGGCCTCGCCGATGCCGGGGAAGGTATTGGCGTAGCATCGCAGCACCGCGCCCGCCGCATCGATCTCGGCGACGCCGACGGTGCACAGCACGGCCTCGGGCGACTTGTCCAAGGCGGCGACAGCCTTCGTCAGATAGCCGGGCGCCAGGCAATCGTCGTGCGCGGCCCATTTGAAATACTGGCCGCGCGCATGTTCGAAGCAAAGGTCGTAGTTGCGGGCAGCGCCGAGGTTGCGCGGGTTGCGGATGATGCGGACGCGCGGGTCGGAGCGGGCGAAATCCGCGCAAATTACCGCCGTGTCATCCGTCGAGGCGTTGTCGCAGATGATCAGCTCGAGATCGCGGAAGTCCTGCTCCAGGATCGAGGCGATCGCCAGCGCCAGGTAGCGTTGGCCGTTGAACACGGGCAGCCCGATGCTGACCCGCGGAGCGACGCCGGACTGGGCTTGGGACTTGGGCGAAAGCTCGGTCACGTCACGAACTCCATCAGGAAATACCACGCACGACGATCCTTCGCGGCTGCGGGCGAACACTACTCATTCCGCCCAATCTTCGATTTCACGATGGTGTGTCGCCATCCTGGCAATCGGCGTTGTGAAGCGGAGATATGCAACATTCATGGCATATCCCGAAGCGCCCGCAATGGTGACCGTCAAAGTATTACCGTTCAGACAGAAAGGAGTCGAAGCATGAAGGTCGCCATACTGGCGGGCGGACTTGGCTCGCGTCTCGCCGAGGAAACCGACAAGCGGCCCAAGCCCATGGTTGAGATCGGCAATGTCCCAATCCTGTGGCATATCATGCGGTATTACGCCGCCTTCGGCTATCGCGACTTCGCAGTGGCATTGGGCTACAAGGCCGATTACGTCCGGCGCTACGCCACGGATTTCGCCACGCTCGCCCCCGGCAATCTGCGGATCGATTATTCCCGGCGCCATGTCGATTATACCGCGCTCGACGGCAATGGCCGGGACGAGTGGTCGATGGATGGCTGGACGCTCGATCTGCTCGATACCGGGCTGCATACCAATACCGGCGGGCGCATCAAGCGGCTCAAGCAGGTCATCGGCAACGAACGCTTCCTGCTGACCTGGGGCGACGGCGTTTCGAACGTCGACCTCGATGCGCTGCTCGCTTTCCACAAGTCGCACGGCAAGCTGGTCACCCTGACTGCGGTGCGGCCACCGGCCCGCTTCGGCCACCTCGACCTGGATGGCGACCGCATCGTCGATTTCGTCGAGAAGCCGCAGACCGGCGATGGCTGGATCAACGGCGCCTATTTCGTCTGCGAGCCCGGCGTCTTCGACTACATCGAGGGCGATGCGACGCAATTCGAGCATGAACCGCTACAGAACCTCGCGCGCGACGGGCAGCTGATGGCCTATCGCCACGACGGCTTCTGGCAATGCATGGACACCATCCGCGACAAGGCCCTGCTTGAGAAGCTCTGGGCCACCGAGGCCGCGCCGTGGCGCGTCCCAACACCGAAACACCAGTCCAAGTCGATGATCGAGCGACGGAGCGATGCATGCGTATTTTGATGACCGGCCATCTGGGCTATATCGGCACCATCGCGGTTCCGCTCATGCAGGCGAAAGGCCATGACATCATCGGCTGCGATACCGATCTTTTCGCCGCCTGCACCTTCGGCACCGATATCGGGCCAGCCGCCGCCATTCCCAACATCAGGCTCGATATCCGTGACCTGACGGCGGATCACCTGGCGGGGTTCGATGCGGTGATGCATCTGGCCGCGCTGTCGAATGATCCGCTGGGCGATATCGACGCCGATGTGACGATGGACATCAACGCCGCCGCCACCGTTTCCCTGGCGCGTGCCGCGAAGCGGGCCGGCGTGCCGCGCTTCATCTTCTCCTCCTCCTGCAGCAACTACGGCGCCGCCGGCCTCGATCTGCTCGACGAATCCGCCAGCTTTCGACCGGTCACCCCTTATGGCCGCTCAAAGGTCGCTGCGGAGCAGGAGCTGGCGCTGCTGGCGGATGAGCATTTCTCGCCGGTCTTCATGCGTAGCGCGACCGCCTTCGGCGTCTCGCCGCGGCTGCGCTTCGATCTCTTCGTCAACAATCTTACCGCCTGGGCGGTCGCCACCGGAGAGATATACCTGAAGAGCGATGGCACCCCCTGGCGTGCCGTGGTCCATATCGAAGACATCGCCCGGGCTTTCCTCGCAGTGGCCGAAGCGCCGCGCGAAAAAATCCATTTGCAGGCCTTCAACATCGGCTCGTCCGCGGAGAATTGGCGGGTCATCGAAGTCGCGCGGATGGTGGCGGAGGTGGTGCCGGGCGCCCGCATCCGCATCGCCGACGGGGCCGGGCCCGACCTGCGGTGCTACGGCGTGAACGGCGACAAGCTGGCCCTGGCCTTCCCGGACAGCCGTCCGCGCTGGACCACGCGCGCCGGTGTCGAACAGCTCTACGACGCGTTCAGCCGCCATGGCGTGAGACCGGAGGATTTCGAGGGCGTGCGCTACCAGCGCCGGGCGCATGTGCTGTCGCAGATCGCCGCCGGACGAATGAGCCACGGGCTCCGCTGGCAGTTGGACGACAAGGCGAAGGAAGTGAAGGCGGCATGACCACGGCTTCCTGCATCCCGCTCGCCGCCTGCCGCTGCTGCGGCGGGACGGATCTGCCGAGCGTCTTCGATCTTGGCCTGATGCCGCCATCGGATGCCATGGCCCGCTCGGCGACGGATCCCGATCCGGCCTATCCGCTCGAGATGCTGATGTGCACCCGATGCGGCCTGGCGCAGCTCAGCCATACCGTAGCACCGGAGGCGCTGTTCTCGGCCGAGTATCGTTATTTCTCCTCCTATACCCAGACCGTCGTCGACAATGCGACGGCAGCGGTCGAGGCGGCATTGGCACGTTTCGCGCCGCCGCCCGGCGCACTGGCGATCGAGCTGGCAAGCAACGACGGCTACCTGCTGAAGCAGCTTGCGGCGAAGGGGATGCGGACGCTCGGCATCGATCCCGCGCCGGGCCCGGTAGCCGCGGCGCGCGCTGCCGGCATCGAGACCATCGAGGCCTTCTTCACCGAGGCGCTGGCCGCGCGCCTGCAAGCCGAGGGCACCCAGGCCGCGCTGGTCTTCGCCAACAACGTGCTGGCGCATGTGGCGGACACCGCCGGCTTCGTCCGCGGCATCCGCCACATCCTGCATCCGGACGGCACCGCGATCATCGAAGTGCCCTACTTGCGGGACCTGATCGAGCACGCCGAATTCGACACCATCTACCATGAGCATCTCTGCTACTTCTCGGTCGGCGCCCTGGCCGAATTGTTCCGCCGGCAGGGGCTGCATCTGAACGACCTCGATCGCATCCCGATCCATGGCGGTTCGCTGCGGCTGTTCGTGCAGCATGCCGAGGCGCCGAGCGAGCGGCTGCTGGCGATCCTGCGGGAGGAGCAGGCAATGGGGCTCGATCGGCCCGAGGCCTTCCGCGCCTTCGCGGCCCAGGTCGGCGCGGTGGGCCAGCGGCTGCGCGACATGATCGGCAGCCTGCGCGCCGAGGGCAAGCGTATCGCCGCCTATGGTGCCGCGGCCAAGGGCACGATCCTGCTCAATCACTTCGGCCTCGGACCGCAGGACCTGCTCTGGGTTGCCGACAAGAATCCGCACAAGCACGGGCTGTACATGCC
>JAQGIA010000529.1 GCA_028291445.1 Belnapia sp. | reverse complement strand
CAGCCGCAGGGCCAGCGCCTCCTCCAGCACCAGGGCGCCGTCGTGGTTACGGTCGGCATCGGCGAAGCGGGCCTGGGTGAAGGTCCAGACCTCGTCGATCACCACCCGGCCGTCGCCGTTGGCGTCGACAACGGCGAACATCGCGGCCGGGCCGCGCGTGCGGCCCATCGGGCCATGGCCGGGCGGCGCCTGCCGAGGGCCGGCGCCAGGAACCAAGGGGGCGGCCGGCGGGGCAGGCTGCGCCATGGCGGGCAGCGCCGCCAGCAGGGCGGTCCCCAGCAATGCAGTGCGGATCGTCTTCATCGGCAAGGAAGTCTCCTGTAGCGCCGTTGGTGGCGGATCCTAAGCTGGGGTGCGCATGTTACCGGCGCATGACCGAAGACGGTCTGCGCGGTTAGGAAGCGTAACCATCCGGTGCGCCCGGCATGGCACCCGGCTCGCCCAGGTCCCACCACATCCCGGCGAAGGCCAGCAGCCCCTCCCGCGCCGGGGCGATCAGCAGATGCTCGTCCGGTCCGTGCTGCTTGCAGCCGTTGTAGCTATGCGGCACCCAGACCAGCGGCACCCCGAGATGGTCGACGAAGACATCGCCCGGCAGCCCGCCCGAGCTATTGGGGATGATCTGCACGGCCTTGCCGAGCGAGCGTTCCATGCTGGCCTGGGCCCAGCGGACCCAGGGATGGTCCGGCGCGGTGCGGCTGGCGGCCATGCGGACGAAGGCGTTCTCGATCCGCACCTGCGGCAGGCCATGCGCATCGAGATGGCTGCGCAGCGCCGCCTCGAAGCCTGCGGTATCGCTGTCGACGGTGTAGCGGATCTGGCAATGGGCCTGGGCATCGGGGGCCACGGCATTCACCGGATTCTCCGGCCGGCCGCTGGTCATTGCCAGGATGATCAGGCTGTTCCAGCCATAAATCTTCTCGGCCGCGCTCAGCCCGGGCTCGCCCCAATCCGGATCGATGGCCGCCGCCCCTTCCCCGCCGCCTCCCGCCTCGCCGCCGACCGGGCAACCGGCCAGCACGCCGCGCACCGCCGCGGGCACGCCGTTGCGGGGCAGCCAGTCGCGCACCAGAATCTTGCCGTTGCGGTCCATCATGGTCGAGATCGCATGCGCCAGCAGCACCGCCGGATCGGGCGTCAGCCCGCCCCAATGGCCGGAATGCACGCCGCCCTCACGCAGCTTCACCACCAGGTCGAAGTGGTAGGTCCCCCGCGTGCCGGTGGCGATGGTGGGCACCGCCGGATCGACGCGCGGCCCGTCCGAAGCGATCAGCACATCGGCGGCGAGTTCCGCCGCATGGGCCGCGACGAATTCGCGCAGGCCCTTGCTGCCGCGCTCCTCGGCCATTTCCAGCACCAGCTTCAGGTTGAAGCCGAGCCTGCCGCCGCGTTCGGCCAGCACCGCTTCCAACGCCGCCAGGTTCAGCGCGTGCTGGCCCTTGTTGTCGGCGGTGCCGCGGCCGTACCAGCGATCGCCCGCCTCGGTCAGCGCCCAGGGCAGCAGGCCGGGGCGCCACTGATCCTCCAGGCCGCGCACGGTATCACCATGGCCGTAAAGCAGGATGGTGGGGCGGCCGGCCTCCTCGATCCGCGTGGCGGTGAGGATGGGGCCGAAGCCGGGCAGCGGATTCGGATGGATGGTGGCGGCGAAGCCGAGGCGTTCCAGCCAGGGGCGGATGCCCTGGACGAGATAGGCCTCCAGCGCCGCCTCCGCCCCGGGATCCTGCGAGGTGGAGGGGATGGCGACCAGATCGCCGAGCAGTGCCTTGAACCCACCCTGGTCGAAGAAGCCCGCGGCCCGGGCCAGCGCGCCATCACGTGTCGCCATCAGAATATCCACCTCATCGGTACAGTGCCGGCACCATGCCGCCTCAGCGTTCCGCCCGCCAGCGCAGGAAAGGCGCCAATTCCGGCAACCGGCGTGGTTCGGCCAGCGGGCCGGTCAATCGCAGCCCGATCTCCGGCGCATCCGCCACCGGCCGGGCCGCCAGCCGCAGGTCCAGCGCGGCGCGGGCGAGGTCGATCGCGCCGCTGGCGGTCGCCGTGCCGCCTTCGGTGGCGATGCGGGCCTCGGTCAGGCTGGCGCGGCCCTCGGCCACCTGGGCCGTCGCCTCCAGCCGTTCGAAGGCCGAGGCGCCACCCGCCAGGGCCTGGCGCATCACCGCCTCGGCTCCGTCCGATTCCACTTGCATGGCGCCGGCCTGCAGCGCCCCAAGGTCCAGCCCGACCAGCAGGCCATCCCGCACCACCAGGCCGAGCCTGCCCTCCAGCGTCGCAGCCAGCGCCGCCATGCTGTGGCCGGCGGCCTGCAGGCTGGCGCTGCCCTCCACCCGGCCGGCGCCAAGGTCGAAGGGCAGATCGAACAGCGGCGCGCCGATCGTCGCATCGGCCAACTGGGCCTCCAGCGCCAGGCGCGGCGGGCTGGCCGCGGCATCGGCGGTGAGGCTGCCGCGCAAGGTGCCGCCGGCCAGGCGCAATTGCATGCCCTCCAGCCGCAGCACCCCGGCGGCCAGTTTCAGGGTGCCGCTGACCGCCTCCAGCGGGGTCCAGTCGAGCGGCTCCACCCGGGCAGCTTCCAGCGCCACCTCGGCATCCAGCGCGCCCAGCCGTTCCAGACCGAGGGACGCCGTGCCGCGCGGCTCCAGCCCCGGCAGCGGCAGGCGTTCGGCATTGATCCGCCCGGTCAGCCTGGGCCGCGCGCCGCCCAGCGCCAGGGCAAGCTGGCTGCGCAGCCGCAGGGTGCCGGCGACCAGGTCGAGGCGTTCGGCGGTGATGGTCCGCAGCGTCGGGGCACCGGCCGGCTGCGGCGCCAGTTGCGACGACAGGCTGGCGATGACGGCGAAGGAGCCCTCCCCCAGCCAGTCCGCGGCCGTGGGACCGAGCAGCGGCGCCAGCAGCCGCGGGGCGCCCGGATGCCGCAGGGTGAGCGTGCCGCTGCCGCGCCGGGCATTGGCATCGATGGTCGCCACCGCCTCGACCCGTAGCGCGCCCAGGTCGCCCTCGGCCTTCAGCGCCAAGGCCTCGGCCAGCCCGCCGCCCGAGAGCCGCAGCGCGACCGGCTGCGCCAGCAGCGGCGCGAGCGGCACCCAGCCCGTCCTCCAGCCCTCTGGCAGCAGCGGCACCAGCGCCTCGCCATTCGGGCCGCTCAGTTCCAGGGCGAGTTCCGGCACCCGCAATTCCGGTCCCCGCTGCGTGCCGCCGATCAGGGCCGAGCCGGAGGCGGCAAGATCCACCTGCCCCAGCCGCAGCGCCAGCCGGCGCAGCGAGAGCTGGCCGGCTTCGAGCGTCGCATCGAGGCTGGCCCGCTCCGCTTCCAGGCCGCGCCAGCCGAGCGTCTCGGCCGCCAGCCGCAGGTTGAGGTCGAAGCCGGCCAGTCGCGGCAGCAGCCCGCCAAGGTCGAGCACGTCCGGCAGCAACCCATCGAGGTCCAGCCGGTCCAGCGTGACCCCGAGCCCGATCGACAGTCGTGCCCCCTGCCGCACCACCCCGGCGCCGGAAAGCCGGACGCCGTCGACCGTCGCCGCCAGATCCGAGATGGCGGCCTGGCCATCCTCCAGCACCAGCCGGAAGCGGCCTTCGGCGGCGCGCAGCCGGGCCGGGTCGGTGCCGCCCAGCGGCAGGCCGAGCGCCGCGAGCGTCTCCCGCAGCGTCTGCCCGGCGAAGTGGATGGCGAGTTCCAGGCGCGGCCCGGCGGTGGCGCCGGCGACCTCCAGCTCCATGTCGCCGGGCAGCAGCGCCGAGACATCCGAGAGCGTCAGCCGCTCGCCTTCCAGGAAGACGGCGCCGCGCAGGCGACGCAGCGGCACCCCGCCGAAGCCGGTCGATTCGGCCGAGAGGTCGATGCTGACCGGCACCGCCAGCGGCCGGCTGGCCGCCCGCGGCTGGCGCAGCGCGGCGATCCAGGCATCGAGGTCGAGCCGGCCGGCAACCAGCGCCACGTCGAGCCGTGGCGCCGGGGATAGCCGCAGGGTGGCGGCGCCGCGCACCGGCTGGCCGGCCAGGTCGAGCGCCAGTTCCTCGGCCGCGATCAGGTCGGCCGTCGCGGTCAGCCGTCCGGTGGCGCGGAAGGCGCCGGGCGGGGCCGGCAGCACCACGGAGAGATCCGGGCCGGCGGCTTCCATGCGGCCTTCGAAGCCGCCATCGGGCGAGAGCACGCCGCGTGCCGACAGCGTGGTACCGGCCATGATGAGCGAGAGATCGAGCGGGGCGATGCCGTCGAAGCCGGCCCGGCCGAGCTGGCCGGCGAAGCGGATCGCATAGCCGCCCCAGGCGAGGCTGCCCTCGGCCGCCAGCGCCTCGGAGGGGCCGCCCGTTTGCAACCGGGCATTGAGGGCGGCGAATTGCAGGCCGCCGAGCTTCAGCCGGCAATCCTCCAGCCTGGCGTCCAACGCGTTGAGCCAGGGCGGCGGGCGGAAGCTGGGCAAGGCGGTCGGCGGCCAGGGCAGCTCGATCTCGCCGCCGACGAGGACGATTTCGCGCGGCTCCAGCCGGCCGGCCAGCAGGGCGCCGAGGTCGAGGCGGAGGCGCATGGCGCGGGCGGTGATGGAGAGCCCGTCGCCATCCGCGCCGATGGCGACGGCGGCGGCTTCGACCCGCGGCTGCGGCAGCAGGGTCAGGGTGATGCGGCCATCCAGGGTCACCGGACGGCCGAGCCGGGTACTGGCGATATCCGCCAGCCGTGCCCGGTAGGGTTCCCAATCCAGCAGCCGCGGCCCGACCCAGAGCGCCGCGCCCAACACGGCCAGCAGCGGCAGTAGTATTGCCGCGAGCCGGCGCATCAGCAGACCAGCGGCGACTGGAGCACTCTCAAGCCGGCTGCCCCCCGCCGCTATTAGCGGCATTGCCCCAGCCGCTATCGGCAGCATGGCCCCAACCACCGCCGCCGGGGGTTTCCACCACCAGCGCATCGCCGATCAGCAGATCGGCGCTGCCGCTGTTGCCGGGGATCGGCTCGATCCGGCCATCGGCGCGTTCCACCCATTGCCGGCCGGGCAGGCCGGCCGCACCGCCCTGCATCCCATGCGGGGCGACGTTGCGGCGGGAGGCGACGACGATGGCCTGCATGGCGCGGAGAAAGCGGATGCGCCGCCGTGCCCCATCGCCGCCGCGCCACTGGCCGGCGCCGCCCGAGCCGTGCCGGATGGAGAATTCCTCGAGCCTGACCGGGTAGCGCAATTCCAGCACTTCCGGGTCGGTCATGCGGGTATTGGTCATATGGGTCTGCACCGGCCCCCAGCCGTTGAATCCGGGACCGGCACCGACGCCGCCGCAGACCGTTTCATAAGACTGGTAGGTGTCGTCGCCGAATATCACGTTGTTCATGGTCGCCTGGGCCGAGGCGCAGGCATCGAGCGCCGCCAGCAGGGCGTTGCAGGTCATCTGGCTGACCTCGGTATTGCCGGCGACGACGGCGGCGCCCGGCAGCGGCGACAGGAAGGTGCCGGCGGGGACGATGATCTCGAGCGGCTTCAGGCAGCCGTCGTTCAGCGGGATCTCCTCCCCCACCAGGGCACGGAAGCAATAGAGCACCACCGCGCGGCAGACCGCGGCCGGAGCGTTGAAGTTGGAGGGGCGCTGCGGCCCGGTGCCGGTGAAGTCGATGACGGCGCGGCGGTTGGCGCGGTCGACGCGGACCGCGACATGCAACGGCGTGCCCTCGTCGATGGCGGCGTGGAATTCGCCGTCCTGCAGCTTCGCCAGCACCCGGCGGACGCTGTCCTCGGCATTGTCCATGACATGGCGCATATAGGCGCGGACTGTGTCCAGCCCCTGTTCCCGCACCGCGCGCTGGAGTTCCTGCACGCCCTTCTCGTTGGCGGCAATCTGCGCCTTGATGTCGGCGACGTTCACGTCCGGGCTGCGGGCGGGGTAGGTCGCCGAGGCCAGCAGGGTACGGAACTCGGCCTCGCGGAGGTGGCCTTGTTCCACCAGCAGGAAGTTGTCG
>JAQGIA010000502.1 GCA_028291445.1 Belnapia sp. | reverse complement strand
TGGGGGATATCCTCCACCCAGAAGGTATGGTCGGCCACCAGATGGCCAAGGCAGATGACGAGCGGGGCGACGGCGCTGAATGACATGCCGGGCCAGTCTAGCCGAAGCCGGGCGGCCTGCGCTGCATTGGCGTGCTGCCCGGCATCCGGGCGCCGATACCGGAACCCCGGCTGCTGCCCAAGGCTTGGGCAGCGGCTGGCGCCGGCTGCGCGGCGATCAGTCGATCCGGATATTCGCCAGCTTCACCATGCCGGCGAAGAATTCGATCTGCTGCTCGCGGAAGGCGGCGAATTCCTCGACCGTATTGGCCCGGGTCAGGGCGCCGAGGCCGGTCAGGCGATCGGTGACGAAGCTGTCGCGGATGGTCGCGTTGAGCTCGGCATTGAGCCGGCCGATCAGCTCGGCCGGGGTGCCGGCCGGGGTGAAGACGCCGTTCCATTCCCAGGTCTCGAAGCCGGGCAGGATCTCGGCGAAGCCCGGCACGCCCGGCAGCACGGCGATGGGCTCCGGGCCGCAATGGGCGAGGCAGCGCGCCTGGTTGGCCTGGGTCAGCGGCAGGGTGGAGGGGACGTTGCTGAATTGCAGCGGCACCCGGCCGGAGGTCAGGTCGTTCCGCGCCGCCGCGATCTCCCGGTAGACCACGTGGTTGAGCTGGATACCGGCCCGGTGGTTCAGCAGCTCGAGCGAGACATGCTGCACCGTGCCGATGCCGGTGGAAGCGCAATCCAGCTTGCCGGGAGTGGCCTTGGCATGGGCGATGAGTTCCGGGACGGTCCTCGGGCCGAAGCTCGGCGTCGCCATCAGCGTATTCGGCGTGACCATCGCCAGGAAGACCGGCAGCAGGTCCCGCCGCGTGTCATAGGGCAGGCGCGTGCCGAACAGCGACGGGTTCACCGAATGGGCGGTCGCGTCGTACAGCAGGGTATAGCCATCGGCCGGGGCACGGGCGACCGCCTGGGCGGCGATGGTGCCGGCGGCTCCCGGCCGGTTCTCCACCGCGAAGCCCTGGCCCAGCCGTTCGGCGAGCCGGGCGAAGAGGATGCGGCAGACGACATCCGCGGTGCCGCCGGGGCTATAGGCATTGATGACCCGGACGCTGCGGGCCGGGTAGGTACCGAGCTGGGCCAAGGCAGGACGGGCCAAGGTGGCAGCAGCCGCGCCAGACAGCAGGGCGCGCCGTGGAAACCGCCGCATCGTCTTCTCCCCTGATCGTTTTGCTTGCCGCCATCCTGGGCCGCGCCCTGGCCGGCGGCAAGCGGGGAGGGCTACAGCGAGGCGCCGCCGTCGATCGCCAGTTCGGCGCCGGTCATGTAGGCGCTGTCCTCCGACAGCAGGAAAAGCACCAGCTTCGCCACCTCCGCCGCGGTGCCCTGGCGGCCCATCGGCACGGCTTGCAGCCGCCGCTGGTTCTCCGCCGCGGTGCGCACCTTCAGCATCTCGGTGTCGATCGGGCCGGGATGGACCGAGTTCACCCGGATCCCGCGCGGCGCGAGGTCGATGGCGGCCGCCTTGGTCATGCCGCGGAGCGCCCATTTGGTGGCGCTATAGGCAATCGCGCCGGGCGAGCCGCGCAGTCCGGCGGTGGAGGAGATATTGACGATGGAGCCGCCCCCGGCGCGTTCCATCGCCGGCACCACCGCCTGCATGCCGAGGAAGCAGCCGAGCTGGTTGATCCGCATATGCCGCTCGAACAGCGCGGCATCGGTTTCCATCAACGGCTTCGGGATATAGATCCCGGCATTGTTGACCAGGCCATGCAGGCCGCCCATGGCCTCGGCGATGGCGACCGCCTCGGCCCAGCCGGCTGGCTCGGTCACGTCATGGCGCAGGAAGCGGGCGGCGGCACCCAATTCGGCGGCCAGCGCCTCGCCCTCGGCGACCAGCACGTCGGTCAGCACCACCTGGCCGCCCTCGGCGACGATCATGCGGGCCTCGACGGCACCCTGGCCGCGGGCGCCGCCCGAAATGAGCACGGTCTTTCCGCTGAAGCGTGGCATCGACAGTTCCCCCTGGGTTTGCCCGGATGGTGGACCGGGCAGGCCAGGAGGACCAGGGCCCGGCTGCATAGACGTCAGACGCGCTTGATCCCGTAGAACAGCGCGATGCCCTTCAACATGCCGTCGAGGTCGGTGCGCAACGCGGTCGGCGAGAAGAACTGGCCGAGCGGCACATAGGGCACGTCCGCGAAGGCCTGCTTCTGCATCTTCCGGCCGATATCGGCCCGCGCCGCATCATCCGGCGCGTCGAACCAGGCATTGCGCAGCGCCTCCAGCTCGGGCGCCGTCGGCCAGCCGAAGATGGCGCCCTTGCCATGGCCGCGGATGAGGTTGTTGGCGGCCGGGTTCACCTGGGCGCTGCCGGCGGTGAAGCTGACCGTCGCGTTCCAGCCGCCCTTGTCCGGCGGGTCCTGGTTGAGGATGCGGCGGACCACGCTGCCCCAGTCGGACGCGACGTAGTCGAGGTTGATGCCGATGCGGCGCAGCAGGTCGCCCTGGACCTCGGACATCGCGTTGATGACGGGGAAATCGGTGGCGGCGAGGAAGGTGACCTTCTCGCCCTTGTAGCCGGCGGCCTCCAGCTCGCGCCTGGCGGCGGCGACGTCGAGCGGCTTGGCCAGCGCCTCCATGCCCTCGTCGCTGGCCATGACGCTGCCGGGGGCGAAGAAGCCATAGGGCACGCGCCAGAAGCTGCGGTCGTCGCCGGCCGCGGCGAGCATGAAATCCGCCTGGTTGGTGGCGCGCAGCACGGCGCGGCGGATGGCGGGGTTGTCGAAGGGCGGGTGCAGGCTGTTCGGCCGGAAGAAGCCGATCGAGCCGTGCGGGTCGAGGATGTCGATCTTCACGCCGCGGGCACGCTTGAGCTGCGGCACCAGGTCGATGGTCGGCATCTCGATCCAGTCGACCTCGCCGCGCTGCAGCGCGGCGCCGGCGGTCGCGCCATCCGGGATGGTGAGCCATTCCACGCGGTCGAAATGCGCGACCTTGCCGCCCGAAAGGTAGGAAGGCGCTTCCTGGCGTGGCTGGTAGCCATCGAACTTCGCATAGACGTTGCGCGAGCCGGCCATGCGTTCTTCCGTCAGGTAGCGGAAGGGGCCGCTGCCGATCAGCTCCGGCACCGCCTGGGAGGAGGGCAGGGCGGCGAAGCGTTCCGGCATGATGGCGCAGACATGGGTGCCGACCTTGGCGAGCGCATCAGGCAGCAGCGGAAAGGGCTTCTTCAGCCGGAAGCGGATGCTGCGGTCGTCCGGCGCATCCACCTCGTCGGTCGCCGCCCATAGCGCCTGGCCGAAGGCGTCGCGGGTGGCCCAGCGGCGGATGGAGGCGGCGGCGTCGCGGCCGCGGACCGGCTCGCCATCGTGGAATTTCAGCCCTTCGCGCAGCGTGATGGTGACCGTCTTGCCGTCGTTCTCGATGGTGTGGCCCGCGGCCATCTGCGGCCGGGCGCGCAGCTCGGCATCCCAGCCGTAGAGCGTGTCGAAGACCATCAGCGCATGGTTGCGGGTGACGAAGGCGACGCTGTGGATCGGGTCGAGCAGCGCCAGATCGGCCTGCGGCACGAAGCGCAGCGTTCGTCGTCCCGGGCTGCCCTGCGCGGCGGCCAGGCGGGGTGCGGCAAGCGAGGCGGCGCTGGCCGCAAGCAGATGGCGACGACGCATGGTGGGGGCTCCGGCGGCGTGAGGTGCCGATGCTGGGGTGCAATGACAGGCGGCGTCAACGGGATCGCGCGGCCAGGCATGTTGACTAGACCCATGGCGGCTGCGACCGTCCTCGCAAGAACTTGGGAGAAACGGTATGGCCGCGCCACTCGCTTGGCAGGAATCGCACATCCCGGTGGCTGGCCTGCCGCTGCGTCTGCGGCGGGCGGGACCACGCGGCGCGCCGCCCCTGCTGGTGCTGCATCGTGACAGCGGCACGCCGGACCAGCTGCCGATCCATGCCGCGCTGGCCGAGCGCTACGACCTGCTGCTGCCGGAGCATCCCGGCTATGGCCAATCCGAGCGCGCGCCCTGGATGCGGCATCCGCGCGACCTCGTGGCGATCTACCAGGGGCTGCTCGCAGCGCTCGACATCCCGCGCGCGAGCCTGCTGGGGCTCGGCTTCGGCGGGTGGATCGCCGCCGAGATGGCCAGCCTGGCGCCGCGCGACTTCGAGCGGCTGATCCTGGTCGGGCCCATGGGGATCAAGCCGCCGCAAGGCGACATCCTCGACCAGGCGCTGGTCAGCCACACCGATTATGCCCGGGCCGGCTTCCACGACCAGGCGGCCTTCGCCGCGGTCTATGGCGCCGAGCCGAGCACCGACCAGCTGGTCGAATGGGACCTCTGCCGGGAGATGAGCTTCCGCCTGGCCTGGAAGCCCTACATGCACAGCCAGACCTTGCCGCATCTGCTCGGCGCCATCCGCGCGCCGGCGCTGGTGGTCTGGGGGGCGGAGGACAAGGTGGTGCCCATCAGCGCGGCGGATCGCTTCATGGCCGGGCTGCCGGGAGCGAAGCTGGCCGTGGTGCCGGATTGCGGCGCCTGCGTCGAGATGGAGAAGCCGGCGGAATTCGCCCGGCTCGTCACCGATTTCATCGGCTGAGGGGAGAGCACCATGCACATCATGTATTTCACCGAGCAGCCGATGGCGACCTATCCGGCCGACAAGGGGTTGGAGTTCGGGGCGACGGCGCTGATGTTCTCGAACAGCCATTTCGACCCGGCCGAGGGCAGCCGGCTCTATAACGAGTACATCGAGCAATACGTGCTGGCCGAGGATGTCGGCTTCGACGGCATCATGCTGAACGAGCATCACAACGCGCCCTTCTGCATGCAGGCCAAGGCCAATATCTTCGCCGCGCTGCTCGCGGGCCTGACCAAGCGCGTGAAGATCGTCATGCTGGGCAACCCGCTGCCGCTGGCGGAGAATCCGATCCGGCTCGCCGAAGAGTTGGCGATGATCGACATGATCTCGAAGGGCCGGCTGGTTTCCGGCTTCGTCCGCGGCGGCGGGCAGGAGCAGCTGGCGACGGGCGTGAACCCCGCCTTCAACCGGGAGCGCTTCGAGGAGGCGCACGACCTGATCGTCAAGGCCTGGACCCAGCCCGGTCCGTTCCGCTGGGAAGGCACGCATTACCAGCACCGGGTGGTCAACCCCTGGGCGGTGCCGCTGCAGAAACCCTATCCCCGCGTCTGGGTGCCTGGTGTCATCAGCCGGGAGACGGTGATCTGGGCGGCACAGCACCGCTATCCCTATATCGCGCTGAACACCACGGTGGAGCAGACGCAGAAGATCTGGGATCTGTACGACGCGACGGCGGCCGAGGTCGGCTTCCAGGGCGGCCCCGAATATCACGGCTACCTCAAGCAGGTGCATGTGGCGGAGACCGAGGAGAAGGCGCTGGAGAATGCCCGGCAATTCACCTGGATGCAGGGCGAGTTCACCGGCCTCGCGCATCCCGTCTGGTCCACCCCGGCCGGCTATTCCTCACCCGAGAACCGCCGCGGCTTCGTCGAATTCTCCACCGGCCGAGGCAGCAGCCCGCGCCGACGCCCGAGCTTCGACGAGCAGATCCGCGACAACATGATCATCGCCGGCACGCCGAAGACGGTGATCGCCAAGCTGCGCCAGGTGATGGAGGCGACGCGGCCGGGCATCATGGCGCTCTGGGCCAATGATGGCGCGGTCAGCCATGCCGACAGCATGACCTGCATCCGGCTGTTCGGCGAGGAGGTGCTGCCGGCAATGCGGGAGACGGCGAAGGCACTCGACCTCAAAAGCCCCTTCGAGGCGGAAACCCCGGTCAGCCTGGCCTATAGCCAGGATCTGCAACCGCGCCCGGTGGCGGCGGAATAGCCGGGCCGGGCAGCCGCACCCGAAAGCTGGCGGCTCAATCCGGGCGGGGCGTGCTCCCGCCCGGGCGGCGGGTTGCGCCACCGATGAACATGCCGACCGCCAGCCGCGCCCGGCGGTCGATCTCCGCCGCGTCGGGCGGCGACCGCTGGCCGATCAGCATCAGCAGATGCGGCTCGCCGATCACCATCCCGATGAGCATCCCGGCCACCTCCGCGGGATCCTCGATATCCAGCCAGCCGGCCTCGGCCTGGGTTTGCAGCCAACCCTCGACCAGGCCCGTTCCGCGGCCGCGCGATCGCTGAACCGCCGCCGCGAGTTCCGGGGCCCGCTTCACCTCGGAGGCAATGACCCGGAACAGGGCGACGTGACGCTCCGTCAGGATATGCGCCGCGACCTCCGCCAGCATCCGGGTCAGTGCCGCCGCATCGCCGGGCAATGCGGTCGCATCGGCCGCCACCTGCATCGGGGCGCAGAAGCGCGTCACCACCGCGTCGAACAGCGCCTCCTTCGACGGGAACAATTGGTAGAGCGTCTTCTTCGACATACCCACTGCCTGGGCGACGTCGTCCATATTGGCGGCCGCATAGCCGTGGTGGAGGAAAACCTCCTCCGCGGCCTGGACCAGGGCGCTGCGCCGCTCGGCCTCGCTCGGCCGACGCGGTGCTCCAGCGGGCGCGCCAGCGGGTGCTCCAGCGGGTGCGACGCTGGCCGCGCCCGTGGGCAGGATGGTGGTGGACATGCCGAAACCTTCCCGCGCTATCTCGGCAAGGCCGCTGCCATAGTCTGCTGGGACCAGCCGCCGCCAAGCGTCTTGTAGAGCGTAACAAGATTCTGCAGCCGTGCCAGCCGCAGCGTGATCAGCGCCTGCTGGGCGTTGAACAGCGAGCGCTGGCTGTCGAGCGGTGCCTGGTAGGTGTCGAGCCCGCTGCGGAAGCGGAGCAGGGCCAGCCGATAGGCATCGGCATAGGCCTCCACCAGGCGGGACTGCGCGGCGATCTGCTCGTCGTA
Organism: Belnapia sp.; assembly: GCA_028291445.1. Lineage (GTDB taxonomy): Bacteria > Pseudomonadota > Alphaproteobacteria > Acetobacterales > Acetobacteraceae > Belnapia. The sequence continues at coordinate 6,162 of JAQGIA010000502.1, read as the reverse complement.
GGTGCCGCGCGCGGCCAGCGCATCGGCGACTTCGCGGAAGGCGGTCTGGATGGCCTTCTCGTATTGCGCCACGTTGGTGTCGCGCTGCAGCTTCGCGTAGTCGAGGTTGGCCTGGTTGATCCCGCCGTTGAAGATCGGGATGTTGATCGCCGGGGCGAAGGTCCAGGCGCTCGATCCGGCCTGGAACAGCCGGTTGAGGCCGGAGCTCGCGCTGCCGTAATTGGCGGTGAGGCTGAGCGAGGGGAAGAAGGCCGCCCGCGCCGCGCCGATATTGGCATTGGCCGCCAGCAGGTTGTGCTCCGCCGCCAGCACGTCCGGCCGGCGCAGCAGCAGGGCGGAGGACAGCCCGGCCGGGATCCGGGCCGGCAGCAGGTTCGCTTCCAGCCGGCTCGTCGGCAGTAGCGAGTCAGGCACCGGCTGGCCGACCAGCAGATGCAGCGCATTCAAATCCTGGGCCAATTGGCGGGTGTATTGCGCCAGATTGGCCTTGGCGGTCTCGACCGAGGTCTGCGCCTGGCGCAGCGCCAGGGCGGTCGAGGTGCCGCCGTCGAAGCCGGCCTTGGTCAGCCGGTAGGCATCCTCCTGATTGGCCAGGGTGGAGCGGGTCAGGTCCAGCAGCTCCTGGTCGGCGGCCACGGTCAGCCAGGCATTGGCCACCTGGGAAACCAGGCTGAGCTGGGTGCTGCGCCGGGTCTCGGCATAGCCGAGGTATTGCTGGAAGGCCTGGGCGGTCAGGCTGCGCACCCGGCCGAACAGGTCGATCTCATAGGAGGTGAAGCCGACCCCGGCGCTCCAGGTGCGGGTATTCAGCCCGGCGGTGCTGCCGGTGCCGCCGGCCCCAGGGATGAGGGCGGCGAAGGAGGAGGCGGCGACCGGTGTGCGGGTGGCGTTGAGGCTGCCGGTCCCGCCGAAATCCGGCAGGATGGCGCCGCGCTGGACGCGGAACTGCGCCTCCGCCGAAGCGACGTTCAACGCCGCCACGCGCAGGTCGCGGTTGCCGACGAGCGACAGGGCAATGGTCTGGCGCAGCCGCCGGTCGGCGAAGAAATCCTCCCAGCCGATGGTGTCGGCGGTGGTGGCATCGGCGGTCTCGGGCGGCTTCTGGTAGGCCGGCCCCTCCGGCCAGCCGGCCGGGACGGGCGCGGCCGGGCGGATGAAATCGGGCACCAGGCTGCAGCCGGAAAGCAGCAGGGCGGCGAAGGCAACGGCGGGAATGCGTGCGCGCATGATCACTCTCCCGCCGCCGGCTGGGGTTGGGTCCGCGCCCCGGGCTTTCGCTCCAGCGCCGCCCCGGGCGGGTCCTGCCGTGTCTCCGCATGGGCGTGGCCGACCTTGAACAGCTTCAGCACCACCAGGAAGAAGACCGGCACGAACAGCAGCGCCAGCACCGTTCCCGACAGCATGCCGCCGATGACGCCGGTGCCGATCGCGTTCTGGCCGCCCGAGCCGGCGCCGGTCGAGATCGCCAGCGGCATCACGCCGAGGATGAAGGCGAGCGAGGTCATCAGGATCGGCCGCAGCCGCTGCCGCGCGGCGGTGAGCGCCGCATCCATAAGGTTGGCGCCGCGGTCGAATTCCTCCTTGGCGAATTCCACGATGAGGATGGCGTTCTTGGCGGCGAGGCCGATGGTGGTCAGCAGGCCGACCTGGAAATAGACGTCGTTCGACAGGCCGCGCAGGAAGGTCGCGGCCACCGCGCCGAGGATGCCGAGCGGCACCACCAGCATCACCGCCGCGGGGATCGCCCAGCTTTCGTACAGCGCCGCGAGGCAAAGAAAGACCACCAGCAGCGAGACGGCATAAAGCGCCGGTGCCTGGTTGCCCGAGAGGCGTTCCTCGAAGGACAGGCCGGTCCATTCCAGGCCGACGCCGGGCGGCAGCTGCTTGGCCAGCCGCTCGATCTCGTCCATGGCGGCGCCGGTGCTCTGGCCGGGGGCCGGGGTGCCGAGGATCTCCATCGACGGCCGGCCGTTGTAGCGTTCGAGCCGGGGCGAGCCCTGGCTCCATTCGGCGCGGGCGAAGGCGGTGAAGGGCACCATCTGGCCGGCGCCGTTGCGGACGAACCAGCGCTCCAGGTCGTCGGGCCGCATGCGCGCGGTGGCATCGCCCTGCATATAGACCCGCTTGACGCGGCCACGGTCGATGAAGTCGTTCACGTAGCTGGAGCCCCAGGCGGCGGAGATGGTGCTGTTGATGGAAGCGGCCGTGATGCCGAGCACACGGGCCTTCTCCCAATCGATCAGCAGGCGGTATTGCGGCTCGTCGTCCTGGCCATTGGGGCGGACCCCGGCCAGCAGCGGGCTCTGCGCCGCCATGCCCAGCATCTGGTTGCGGGCGGCGAGCAGCCCGGCGTGGCCGACGCTGCCCTGGTCGACCAGCATCAGGTCGAAGCCGGTCGCGTTGCCGAGTTCGGTGATGGGCGGCGGCGGGAAGGCGAAGATCAGCGCATCCCGGTAGCCGGCGAAATGCCCCATGATGCGCCCGGCCAGCGCCTGGGCGCTGTTCTGCGGCCCGGGCCGCTCGTCCCAGGGGCGCATGGTGACGAAGCCCAGCCCGGCATTCTGGCCGCGGCCGCCGAAGCTGAAGCCGTTCACCGTCAGCGCCGAGGCGACCACGTCCTTCTCCTGGGTCAGCAGGTAGTCGCTGACCGCATCCAGCGCCTTCTGGGTGCGGTCCGCGGTGGCGCCGGGCGGGGTGCTGATCTGCATGAACAGCACGCCCTGGTCCTCATCCGGCAGGAAGGCGGCTGGCAGCCGCAGGAACAGGAAGCCCATGCCGCCGACCAGCACGCCATAAACCAGCAGCCAGCGCAGCGGCTTGCGCAGCATCCGGGTCAGCCCGGCGATATAGCCGTTGTTGGCACGGTCGAAGTTGCGGTTGAACCAGCCGGTGAAGCCGCGCTTGCCGGCGCCTTCCTTGCGCGGCCGCAGCAGGGTGACGCAAAGCGCCGGGGTGAAGATCAGCGCGACCAGCACCGACAACCCCATGGCCGTCGCGATGGTGACAGCGAACTGACGGTAGATGACGCCGGTCGAGCCGCCGAGGAAGGCCATCGGCAGGAACACCGCCGAGAGCACCAGGCCGATGCCGACCAGGGCGCCGCTGATCTGGTCCATGGATTTGCGGGTGGCTTCGAGCGGCGAGAGGTGTTCCTCCTCCATCACCCGCTCGACATTCTCGACCACCACGATGGCGTCATCGACCAGCAGGCCGATCGCCAGCACCACGCCGAACATGGTCAGCGTGTTGATGGTGAAGCCGAAGACCAGCAGCAGGGCGAAGGTGCCGAGCAGCACCACCGGGACCGCCAGCGTCGGGATCAGCGTCGCACGGAAGTTCTGCAGGAACAGCAGCATGACCAGGAAGACGAGGACGACCGCCTCGACCAGGGTCTTCACCACTTCCTCGATCGACAGCCGCACGAAGGGCGAGGTGTCGTAGGGATAGACCGCCTCGATCCCGGTGGGGAAGGTGGGACGCAGCCGGTCGATCGTGGCACGCACCGCGCTATCGGTCGCCAGCGCATTGGCGCCGGCGGCGAGGTTGACCGCGATCGCGGCCGCGGGCTTGCCGTTGAACTGGGTCTGGACCGCGTAATTCTCGTTGCCGAGTTCGACCCGGGCCACGTCGCGCAGCCGCACCTGGGCACCACCGGTCTCGGCCCGCAGCAGGATGCCGCCGAACTGGTCGGGCGTCTGCAGATAGGAGGGGCCGATGATGGTGGCGTTGAGCTGCTGGCCGGGTGCCGCCGGCAGGGCGCCCAATTCGCCGGAGGCGACCTGGACGTTTTGCGACTGGATCGCCGCCGCCACGTCGGCCGGGGTCAGCCCGTAGTTCACCAGCTTGGCCGGATCGAGCCAGATCCGCATGGCGTATTGCGCGCCGAACAGCTGGTAGTCGCCGACGCCGGGGGTGCGGCTCAGCGGATCCTGGATGGTGGAGGCGATGAAGTCGCCGATGTCGCCGCTGCTCATGCTGCCGTCGGTCGAGGTGAAGCCGACCACCATGAGGAAGTTGCGCGTCGCCTTGGCGACCCGGAGGCCCTGCTGCTGCACCGCCTGGGGCAGGCGGGGGATGGCGAGCTGCACCTTGTTCTGCACCTGCACCTGCGCCGTATCGGGGTCGGTGCCCTGGGCGAAGCTGAGGGTGATGCTGACGCTGCCGTCCTTGGCCGATTGCGAGGAGAAGTACAGCAGGTTGTCGAGGCCGCTGAGCTGCTGCTCGATCACCTGCACCACCGTGCTCTGCACCGTCTCGGCCGAGGCGCCGGGATAGACCACGGTCACCGAGATCGCCGGCGGCGCGACGGAGGGATATTGCGCGATGGGCAGCGAGCGGATCGCCAGGATGCCGGCCAGCATGATGACGATGGCGAGCACCCAGGCGAAGACCGGGCGGTCGATGAAGAAGCGCGACATGCGGGGCGTCCTTAGCGCGCGGCGCGCTGCTGGGTGGGCTGGCCGCCAGGGGGACCACCGGCCTGCGCGGGTGGTGGGTTGTCCAGCGCCTGCTGCGTCGTCTCGGTCGCCGTCACCTGGGCACCGGGGCGGGCGCGCTGCAGGCCTTCGACGATGACCCGGTCATTCGCCTGCAGCCCATCCGTGACCAGCCAGCGATTGCCGATGGCGCGGTCTGCTCGGATCACCCGCGGCTGCACCTTGCCCTCCGCATCGACGACCATCGCGGTCGCCTCGCCCTTCGGATTCCGCGATACGGCCTGCTGCGGCACCATCAGCGCGCCTTCGGCGACGCCTTCCTCGATGCGGGCCCGGACGAACATGCCGGGCATCAACAAGCCATCGGGATTGGGGAACACGGCACGGAGGGTGACCGAGCCGGTGCCCGGATCGACGATCACCTCGCTGAATTGCAGCCGGCCGGCGCGGGCGTAGTCGCTGCCGTCCTCCAAGGTCAGATGCACCTCGGCCTGGTCGTCCGCCACGCGCTTCAGCCGGCCGGCGGCCAGCTCCCGCTTCAGCCGGAGCAGGGTGGAAGTCGGCTGGGTCAGGTCGACATAGATCGGGTCGAGCTGGGTGATGGTAACCAGCGAACCGGTCTGGTCCGCGGTGACCAGCGCCCCGGGGGTGACCGAGGAGCGTCCGGTGCGGCCGGAGATCGGCGCATCGACCCTGGTATAGCCGAGGTTCAGCTTCGCGGTGGTCACGCTGGCCCGGGCCGAGGCGACGTCGGCCTCCGCCTGGCGCAGGGTCGCCAGCGCATTGTCGAGATCCTGCTGGCTGACCGCGCGGGCCCGGACCAATGGCTGGTAGCGGTTGACGGTGATGCGGGCGGAGGTGGTGGCCGCCTCGGCCCGGGCGAGGCCCGCCTCGGCGCTTTGCAGGCTGGCCTGATAGGGTGCCGGGTCGATCTGGTAGAGCGGCTTGCCGGCCTCGGTCGCGGCGCCTTCCGCGAAAAGCCGCTCGCGGATCACGCCGCCGACCTGGGGGCGGACCTCGGCGGTGCGGAACGGGGAGGTCCGGCCGGGCAATTCGGTGGTGATGGTGACCTGTTCGGGACGCAGCGGCAGCACCGTGACCGCGGCCGGAGGCGGTGCCGGCGCCTGGGCCTGCTTTTCCTCGCAGGCGGCCAGCAGCAGCAGGGCAACGCCGACCCCGAGGACCGGCATGCGGCGGCGCGACAGGGCAGGAGACGGCGAGAAGGGGGCGCGGGGCATGCGAGAGGTCCGGACAGGGAGGAAACCCAATAGTTTCTCAAGCCGAGAACTCATGGGTTTCCATGTCGGGGTCAACCTTCCGTTTGGTGACGGAGAGTGACGCATATTCCGTAATACAGTTGGATCAACGGCTTGGGTGGCTCCGTGCGGCCAAAATGGACCGTGCATGTTTTCGTGATGCACTGCAGCATTAATCCGAATGCATTCGGCCAGTCACCGCCGGCAGTCGCTCTCCGCGCCGGAGGTGCTATGCTGGCCGGCATGGAACTGACCCCAGAGCAGATCGCCGCGGCCAAGGCCAGCGGCTGCACCTTCCTTCCCGCCACCGACGAGCAGGTCGCCCGGCTGACGATGCAGCGCCGCATCTTCACCATCGACGGCGTACCCCATGTGGTGACCCGCAACGAGGGCGCGGTGAAGGAAACGCATGGCGCCATCGCGATGCTGATCGCCGGCGAGGCGCCCCGCGTCGAGGAGACCGCCCAGCA
>JAQGIA010000493.1 GCA_028291445.1 Belnapia sp. | reverse complement strand
TCGTCGGCCTGGTCGCCTTCACCAAGCTGAACATCGAGGCCTATCCGGACCCGGTGCCGCCGCAGGTGGTCATCATCACCCAGAATCCGGGCCAATCCGCCGAGGAGATCGAGCGCTACGTCTCGATACCGGTCGAGGTCGCGATGGCCGGGCTGCCGAACCTCACCTCGGTCCGCTCCACCAGCCTGTTCGGCCTGTCCGACGTCCGGGTGCAGTTCAACTTCAGCTATACCTACGACCAGGCCTTGCAGCAGGTGCTGAACCGGCTCGGCCAGCTCGATGGCTTGCCGGAGGGCGTGCAGCCGCAGATCAGCCCGCTGTCGCCGATCGGCGAGATCATGCGCTACCGGCTGATCGGCCCGCCGGGCTATTCGCTGGCCGATCTCAAGACCCTGCAGGAATGGGTGCTCGACCGCCGCTTCAAGCGGGTGCCCGGGGTGGTCGACGTGACCTCCTTCGGCGGGCTGACCAAAAGCTACAACGTGGTGGTGGACCTGCCGCGGATGGCGGCGATGGGCCTGGCGCTGCCGCAGGTGATCCGGGCAGTGCGTGCCGGCAATGCGACCGTGGGGGCGGGGACCATCCGCATCGGGCCGCAGGCCGCGGTGGTGCAGGGCATCGGCCTGATCCGCGGCATGGACGATATCCGCAACGTGGTGATCTCGGCCGAGGGCGGCGTGCCGGTGCTGCTCAGCGACATCGCCACCATCGAGATCGGCAACCAGCCCCGGCTCGGCATCGCCGGGCAGGGGGACGAGGATGACGTGGTCCTGGCCACGGTGCTGATGCGCCGGGGCGAGCAGACCCTGCCGACCATCCACGGGGTCCAGGCCGAGGTCGCCCGGATCAATGCCGGCGGCGTGCTGCCGCCGGGGGTGCGGATCGTCCCGGTCTACGACCGCGAGGACCTGGTGAAGATCACGACGCGGACGGTGGTGCACAACATCATCGAGGGCGTGGCGCTGATCCTGATCATCCAGTGGCTGTTCCTCGGCGATTTCCGCGGCGCGCTGGTGGTGGCGGCGACGGTGCCCTTCGCCTTCCTGTTCGCCATCCTGCTGATGATGGCGCGCGGCGAGAGCGCCAACCTGCTCAGCCTCGGGGCGCTCGACTTCGGCCTGCTGGTCGATGCGACCGTCATCATGGTCGAGAACATCTACCGCCACCTTGGTCTCGCCCGCAGCCCGGCGCATCGCTACATCGCGCCGACCGGCTCGAAGGAGCTGTCCGGCCTGTCGCTGACCGTGCTGCGGGCGGCGGGCGAGGTGGACAAGGCGATCTTCTTCTCGGCGCTGATCATCATCGCCGCCTTCATCCCGCTGTTCACCCTGGGCGGGATCGAGGGCCGCATCTTCGGCCCGATGTCGAAGACCTATGCCTATGCGATCATCGGCGCGCTGCTGGCCACCTTCACCATCACCCCCGCCCTGGCGGCGGCCCTGTTGCGGGAAGACAGCCGGGAGAAGGACACGCTGCTGGTCCGCATCCTGCGCTGGGGCCATACCCGGCTCTATGCCGCGGCGATGCGGGCACGGGCGCTCTGCCTGCTGCTGGCCGCCGGCCTGTTCGCCGCCTCGATCTTCCTGATGAGCCTGCTCGGCGCCGAATTCCTGCCGACCCTGGAGGAGGGCAACCTCTGGGTCCGCGCCTCCATGCCGGGCACCATCAGCCTCGAGGAGGGCAATGCCACGGTGAACCGCATCCGTGGCGTGCTGATGCAGTTCCCCGAGGTCATCACCGCCACCTCCCAGCAGGGCAGGCCGGATGACGGGACCGACAGCGCCGGCTTCTTCAATGCGGAGTTCTTCCTGCCGCTGAAGCCGCCCGAGCAATGGACCACGGCGCCGAACCGCGACGGGCTGGTGCATGCCATGCAGGCCCGGCTGGCCAGCCAATTCGTCGGCGTCGAATTCAGCTATTCCCAGGCGATCAGCGACAACGTCCAGGAAGCCGCCTCCGGCGTGAAGGGCGCCAATGCGGTGAAGGTCTTCGGGCCGGAACTCGACATCATCGCCCGCAAGGCGGAGGAAATCCGCCAGGTGATGGCCGGGGTCGAGGGCATCGCCGATCTCGCGGTGTTCCGCTCGCTCGGCCAGCCGACGGTCGCGGTGCGGATCGACCGCGCCCGGGCGGCCCGCTACGGCCTGGCGGTGGACGACATCAACGAGGTGGTGCAGGCAGCGATCGGCGGGCGCGAGGCGGGGCGGCTCTACGAGCCCGGCGGCGACCGCAACTTCCCCGTGGTGGTGCGGTTGGATGCGCCCTTCCGCGACAGCATGGAGAGCATCGGCCGCATCCCGGTCGGCGGGCCGCGCGGCGCGACGCTGGCCGACGTGGCGGAGATCCAGCTGGTTTCCGGCGTTTCCTACATCTACCGCGAGGATGCCTCGCGCTACGTGCCCATTCGCTTCAGCGTCCGTGGCCGTGACCCGGCGAGCACCGTGGCGGAAGCGCAGGAGCTGGTCCAGGCGAGGGTCGAACTGCCGCCCGGCTACCGGTTGGACTGGGTCGGCGAATTCCGCAACCTGCAGGAGGCCATCGGCCGGCTGCTGGTGGTGGTGCCGGCCGCCTTGGCGCTGATCCTCGTGCTGCTGTATGTGCAGTTCAATACGCTGCGGGAAACGCTGCTGGTCTTCGGCATCGTGCCGATGTCGATCACCGGGGGCATCGCCGCCCTCGCGGTGGCGGGCCTCAACTTCAGCGTCCCGGCGGCTATCGGCTTCCTGGCGCTGTTCGGCATCACCGTCATGGAAGGCATCATCATGCTGTCCCACTTCAACCATCTGAGGCTGGAAGGGATGCCCTGGCGGACCGCCTTGGATCAGGCGGGGACGGACCGCATGAGGCCGGTCTTCATGACCTGCTTCGCCAGCTTCACGGGTTTGCTGCCCATGGCCCTGGCGACCGGCATCGGCGCCGATGTGCAGAAGCCGCTGGCGCTGGTGGTGGTGGGCGGGATCGGGCTGGTCCCGCTGTTCATCCTGGTGGTCTTCCCGGCGATGATCGACCTGTTCGGCAAGCCACGGCACATCCGCCGGGCCGAAGTGGCGGCGCTCAACGCGGCGGCGCGGGCATGAAAATCGGGGTCCGCGCGGTGCTGCTGGGCATGGCGCTGCTGTCTGGGGTGCCGGCCGCGCTGGCGCAGACTCAGCGGGTACCGGCGCCGGCCGGTAGCGTGCCGCTGCCGGTCGGCGCCGGCGCCCAGCCGCTGACCCTGGCGGAAGCCGAGGCGGCGCTGGTCGAGCGCAACCTCAGCGTCATCGCCG
>JAQGIA010000481.1 GCA_028291445.1 Belnapia sp. | reverse complement strand
GGGCTGCGGCATGCCCGCGGCGGCTATGTCATTACCATGGACGACGACCTGCAGAACCCGCCGGAGGAGGTGGTGAAGCTGTACAACCACGCCCGGCTCGGCGGCTGGGACGTGGTCTACACCCGCTATGCCGAGAAGAAGCACGAGGGTTGGCGCAATCTCGGCAGCCGCTTCGCCAATGCGGTCGCCGACCAGCTGCTGGACAAGCCGAAGGGCCTCTATCTCTGCTCCTTCCGCTGCATGTCGGCGCTTGTCGTCGCCGAGATCGCCAAGTACCGCGGCCCCTATCCCTATGTGGACGGGCTCATCATGCAGGTGACCCAGCGCATCGACAGCATCGAGGTGAAGCACCTCGCCCGTGCCGAGGGCCGCTCCAACTACACCATGAAGCGGCTGATCATGCTCTGGATGAACCTCGCCACCAATTTCTCCATCCTGCCGCTGCGCCTGGCCATCTTCGCCGGCGCCGCCATGGGCATGCTCGGCCTCGCCGGCGCGGTCGTGGTGATGATCGAGGCGATGATGACCGGCACGCCCTCCGGCTGGGCCTCCTCGATGACCACGACGCTGCTGATCTCGGGCGTGCAGTTCCTCATCCTCGGGGTGCTCGGCGAATACGTCGGCCGCGCCTTCCTCTCGGCCAATGGCAAGCCCCAGGGCGTGGTCCGGCAGGTCATCCCGGCGCGCGCGCAGGAGGATGCCCGGCAGTGACCATCTACTGGGTCGCGCTCGCCGCGGCGATCTGCACCTCGCTCGGCGGCCAGGTGCTGCTGAAGGCCGGCGCGGTGGCGGAAGGCCATTTCATCGCGCAGCTGCTCCGCCCCACCACGATCATCGGGCTCGCCGCCTATGGCGGCGCGGCGCTGCTCTATATCGTGGCGCTGCGGAAAATCCCGATGAGCGTGGCGCTGCCCTGCACCGCCGCCAGCTACGTGGCGGTGGCGCTGATCGGCCACTTCATGTTCGGCGAGCAGCTCGGCGTCCAGAAGATGGCAGCGATCGGGCTGATCTGCGGCGGCGTCATCCTGCTGGCCAGTGCGCAGGCCTGACGCCGATTGACCGTCCCCCTGTCCCGCGAGACGATGCTGCACCGCGATAGGACCTCCCTCCCATGACCGATCTCTGGCGGCTCTCGGCCACCGACCTCGCCGCGCGCATCCGCGGCCGCGATATCTCCGCCCGGGAAGCCACCACCGCCGCCCTGGCGCGGCTGGATGCGGTCAATCCGCGCATCAATGCGGTCATCGCGCAGGACCCGGCGGCAGCGCTCGCCGCCGCCGATGCGGTGGATGCCGCCATCGGCCGCGGCGAGGATCCGGGCCTGCTCGGCGGCGTGCCCATCACCGTCAAGGTGAACATCGACCAGGCCGGCTGGCCCACCACCAATGGGCTCCGCCTGCAGCAGGATGCTGTCGCCGGGCAGGACAGCCCGGTGGTGAGCAACCTGCGCAAATCCGGGGCGGTCATCATCGGGCGGACCAATACGCCGGCCTTCTCGCTGCGCTGGTTCACCCGCAATTCGCTGCATGGCGCGACGCTGAACCCGCGCGACGCCGGCATCACCCCGGGCGGGTCCTCAGGCGGCGCGGCGGCGGCGGTCACCGCCGGCATCGGCGCCCTGGCGCATGGCACCGATATCGGCGGGTCGATCCGCTACCCGGCCTATGCCTGCGGCGTCCATGGCCTGCGCCCGACCATCGGCCGCGTGCCGGCCTGGAACCAGACCGGGCCGGACCGCTTCATCGGCGCCCAGCTCATGGCCGTCTCCGGCCCGATCGCCCGCAGCATCGCCGACCTCCGCCTGGGCCTCGCGGCGATGAGCGGACCTGATCCCCGCGACCCCTGGTGGACCCCGGCGCCGCTGGAAGGCCCGGCCTATCCGAAGCGCGCCGCCTTCTGCATCGCTCCCGAGGGCATGCCCACCGCGCCCGAGGTGGCTGCCGCGCTGCGCGATTCGGCAGCGCGCCTGGAAGCGGCCGGATGGGTGGTGGAGGAGGTGGCCGCGCTGCCGCCGCTGGCCGAGACGGCTCGGCTCCAGGCCCTGCTCTGGCTGGCCGAGACCCGGCGCGGCGGCGGCACCGCCTTCGCGCGGGAAGCCGACCCGGATGCGCTGGCGGTCTATGGCTACATGGAGCGGCTCTGCCCGGAGCCCGACCTCAACGCCTTCCAGGATGCGCTGCAACGCCGCGTCACCCTGCTGCGGGAATGGCTGCTGTTCCTCGAACGCTATCCGGTGGCGATGATGCCGGTTTCCGGCGCGCTGCCCTTCGCGGATCATTCGGATATCGAGAGCTTCGCAGGCTTCCAACGCATCCTCGCCGCCCAGCTTCCCCAGGTCGGGCTGCCGCTGCTGAGCCTCCCCGGCCTCGCCGTCAGCACCGGGCTGGTCGGCACCGCGCCGGTCGGGGTGCAGTTGGTCGGTGGCCGCTACCGGGAGGACATTCTGCTTGCTGCCGGGGAGGCGATCGAGGCTGGCGGCGTGCCGCCCTCGCCCATCGACCCGGCCTGATGCGGCTCGCCCTCCTGCCGGCGCTGGTCGGCTGCGCTGCCCTGGCGCTGGCTGGCTGCGCCCGCGGCCCGGCCGGCTGCGGCCCTGCCGAGGCGCAGGTGGCCAATGCCTCCGCCATGGCGGTCGAGCAGTTCTACCTTGCCCCCATGGGCGAGGCCTGGGGCGCCGACCGGTTCGATCAGGCCGGCCTGGCGGCTGGCGCCAGCCGGCCGGTCCGCCTTGCGGGTGGGGCCGGACCGCTGGCGATGCGGGTGGTCTGGGCGGACGGACGGGCAGCGGAATTGCCGGGCATCGACGGCTGCACCAGCCGGCGCCTTCTCATCCTGGATGGCGGGCTGCGGGCGGAATAGGCGGCAATTGCTTATTCGTACCGACTTCCCTACCGTCGGGCGATCGAGGGAGGGTTGCCGCCATGCTCACGCACCGCCTGTCGGCCGCCGCCCTCATCCTGGCCGCGCCTTTCCTCACGGCCCCCTTCCTGGCCGGCTGCGCCGCACCGGATAAATTCGCCGGCAGCGCACCACCCTGCGACACCAGCTTCCGGGTGGTGAATGCCTCCTCCGGCACGGTGGAGAAGCTGCATTTCAGCCAGGCCTCGCAAACCGGCTGGGGCCTGGACCAGCTTGGCCAAGCGGTGCTGCCGCCCGGCCAGGCCATCGGCTACCGCGCCGCCAGCCCCGGCGATTATGATTTCCGGGTGGTCTGGGCCAATGGCCGGGCAGCGGAACGCCGCCGGATCGACATCTGCGCCGCCAGCACCATCACCGTGCACGACAGCGGGCTGAGCGCCAACTGAGCCCGGCCAAGGCCCTGGTTCAGGCGAACGGATACTTTCCCGGACCCATCCGCCCGAGCCGGGTTTGCGCTACTCCGCCGCCAGCATGGCCCCCGCGCCGCCGGCCGGCAGCACCGCCCGCAGCGCCACCACCAGCGCGGCGATCATCGCATCCGTGTGGAAGGGCGTGGCGCAGAGCCGCAGCCGTTCCGTCCCGCGCGGCACGGTCGGGTAGTTGATCGGCGTCGCATAGATCGCATGTTCGGCCAGCAGCCGGCGCGCCACTTGGCGGCACAGCGCCGCCTCGCCGACCATGACGGGAATGATGTGGCTCGGCCCCGCCAGGCGCGGCAGGCC
>JAQGIA010000476.1 GCA_028291445.1 Belnapia sp. | reverse complement strand
GCGGGCGATGCAGGCGCTGCTGCGCGATGTCGTGGCGGAAGCGCGGGGGCGGCCCGGACCCAGGCCTTTATACCCACAACCAGGCCTCGATACGCGGCCAGCCACCACGGCCGCATTCCCGCCCGGCCGGGGCGAGCCTATATAAAAGGCCCGCCCGCATAAAAGGCCGGCCCGCAGCCGCCGAGGATCCATGCAAACCACATTCACCCCGGAGCAATTGCAGGATCCCGACACCCGGGAGAGCAACGGCATCCTCCGCACCTGCGTCCATTGCGGTTTCTGCACCGCCACCTGCCCGACCTTCGTGCTGCTGGGCGACGAGCTGGATAGCCCGCGCGGCCGCATCTACCTGATCAAGGACATGCTGGAGGGGGGCAAGCCGGCCACCGAGGAGGTGGTCCGCCATGTCGACCGCTGCCTGTCCTGCCTGTCCTGCATGACCACCTGCCCCTCGGGCGTGAACTACATGCATCTGGTCGACCACGCCCGGCACTACATCAAGAACACCTATGTGCGGCCTTGGCCGGAGCGTACCCTGCGCGCCCTGCTGGCGCGGGTGCTGCCGTATCCCGCCCGCTTCCGGGCCGCGCTGCTCGGCGCCCGGCTCGGCCGGCCCTTCGCCCGGCTGGTGCCCGGCGCCTCGCTGAATGCCGAGCGCCTGCGCGCCATGTTCCGCCTGGCCCCCGGTGCCCTGCCGCCGCCGAGCCCGTTGCAGGCGCCGCAGGTGCACAAGGCTGCCGGCACGCGGCGTGGCCGGGTGGCGCTGTTGACCGGCTGCGCCCAGCAGGTGCTCGCGCCCTCGATCAACGAGGCGACCATCCGCCTGCTGACCCGCATGGGGATCGAGGTGGTGGTCACCCGGGACCAGGGCTGCTGCGGCGCGCTGAACCACCACATGGGCGACCAGGAACGCGCCATGGCCCTGGCCCGGGCCAATATCGGCGCCTGGAGCCATGAGGCCGAGAGCGAGGGGCTGGATGCGGTGGTGATCAATACCTCCGGCTGCGGCACCACGGTGAAGGACTACGGCTTCATGTTCCGCGAGGAGCCGGGGCCGTGGCGGGACCGGGCGGAGCAGGTGGCGGCCCTGGCGAAGGACATCTCCGAGGTGCTGGTGCAATTCGGCTATTCCCCCAGCCGGCCGGCGCCCGATCTCACCGTGGCCTATCACAGCGCCTGTTCGTTGCAGCACGGCCAGAAGGTCACCGCGGCGCCCAAGCAATTGCTGGCCACGGCCGGCTTCCGGGTGAAGGAACCGGCCGAGGGGCATCTCTGCTGCGGCAGCGCCGGCACCTACAACATCCTCCAGCCGGTGATCGCGGCGCAGCTGCGGGACCGGAAGCTGGGCAATATCGAACGCACCGGGGCCGCGCTGATCGCCGCCGGGAATATCGGCTGCCTGACCCAGCTTGCCGGGGCGACGCTGCCGGTCGCCCATACCGTCGAGCTGCTGGACTGGATGGCCGGCGGCCCGGCGCCGCCCGCCGTGGAGCAGGCCCGCCAAGGGGCACGGCATGGGGCGAGGGGCGCGGCGTGATCTCCGCGAGGTTCACCACGGTGCTTTTTCCGCTGGTGATGACCTTCTTCATGGCCGGCGTGGTCTCGCTGCTGCTGACGGTGGTCAACCTCGGCGTGCCGGCCGGCTTACTGCGGCTATGGCTGATGAACTGGCTGCTCGCCTGGCTCTTTGCCTTCCCGGCGGCGATGCTGGCGATCCCGGTCGCCCGGCGGATCGTCGGCTGGCTGACCGCGCCGCGGCAGGTGTGAGGCGCGGCTGAACCGGCGCTGAGCCGACCGTTCAGCGCCGGTTCAGCCGGTGTGGCCCAATGTCCCGGGGCGTTGCGGATGTCCCGCAGCCCATCCGAAGGATACCAGCCATGCCCCGCATACCCGCCGCCTCATTGGCCTTCGCCCTTGCGGTTGCCGCCCTGCCACTGGCCGCCATGGCGGCGCCCGATGCCGCCGAGCAGCAGGCGATCGCCGCCGCGGCGGTGGATGCCGGCGCCGCCGTCGCCGCGGTACGGAACGCCGGCTATGGCGCGGTCCGCGACCTCGAATGGGAGCGCGGCGCCTGGGAGGTGAAGGCGACCGATGCCACGGGCCGCTCGATCGAGCTCCGGGTCGATGCGACCACCGGGGCGGTCAGCCGGCGCGACCGCTGACCGGCATGGCGCAGCCGCCATCGGCTGCGCCAACCGCCGTCAGGCGACGGTATCGGCCATCCGCGCACCGCGGTTGCCACGTGGCCGGGCCGGTCCGCTGGTGGTGTCGCGCGCCGTCTGGTGCTCCATCTCGGCATCCAGCTCGGCGCCCACCAGCACCACCGTGGCCGAGAGCCAAGTCCAGGTCATGAAGCCGACCACGGCGCCGAGCGAGCCATAGGTCTCGTTGTAATTGCCGAAATTCGCCACGTAGTAGGAAAAGCCCAGCGAGAAGCCGAGGAAGCTGATGGCCGCCGCGGCGCTGCCCCAGCTTACCCAGCGCCATTGCGCCCGGTCGCGGCTCGGCCCGTAGCGATAGATCACGGCGAGGAACAGGCCGATGACCAATACCAGCACCGGCCAGCGCGCCAGCGACAGGACCAGGCCGATGCCACCCTCCGAGCCTATGCCGAGGAATTGCAGGGCCAGCGGCAGCACCACCACGCCGGCCATCGCCAGCAGGATGAAGACGATGCCGCCGAGGGTGAAGGCGAGCGTCACCACGGTACGCAGCAGGAAGCCGCGGCGTTCCTTTTCCTCGTAGACGATGTTCAGCGCATCGACCAAGGCCTTCATCGCCTGGTTGGCGCTCCAGAGCGAGGTGGCGAGGCCGATGACGGCGCCGATCCCGAGGCTGGTGTCGCCCTTGGAGACGAGGCGCTTCACCTGCTCGTCGATGATCTGCATCCCGCCGTCCGGCACCACCACGGCCATCGCCGCGAGATGCTCCGAAATGGTCGCGGGATCGGCGAAGAGGCCATAAATCGAGATCAGCGCGCCGATCGCCGGGAACAGCGCGAGCAGGGTGAAGAAGGTGATCCCCGCTGCCTCGGTCAGCACCCGGTCGTCCGAGACCTGGCCGGCGGTGCGCTTCAGGATGTCCCACCAGCCGCGCACCGGGATCTCGCTGGGGGTGGCGGCACCGCGGCCTCGCTCGTCGACGGTGTCCGGTGGCTCGTCGTGGCGGTCATTGCCGCGGTCGTGCCTTAGGTGGTCCTGGCCGCCGGAGGCGCGCACCCGGGCGAGACGCTGCCCGCCGCCCAGGGCGCCATTCTTCCCGCCGGACTGCGAACCAGGCCGCGAGCCGGCGAGCAGCAGCAGCAGCGCACCTGCGGCGATCGCGGTTGCCAGGATGGGGTTGCTATTGGACTCGGCCGGCATGGGCAGATTCTCCGGGTGGCGCGCCATTCTGCGACGGCAACGCGCCGCTGCCGGTTCGGTCGCATGCTGCCGTGCCGGGAACGGAGTTCCGGCCTGTGGGGGCAATTGCATGGCCGCGCTGCGGTGCATGAGCGGGACCACCGATGGAGGAGAATCGCGCATGACGCTGCCACGCCGCCTGCTGCTGCTGGGACCGCTGGCCGCCGGCCTGGTCCGGCCGGCCGCGCCTGCCATCCCCTGAAGCCTCATCCTAGTCGATGACACCAGACGGATGAATCCCAGTGAGATGGCGGCTGCTGGCCATTTCCAACGAATTCTACCGGGACCAAGCGTTAGATGTGCACCACTAGCCTAGCTGTGGCACCAGCCGTGACGGCTGACGAATCGGCACTTCCGCTCCCAGCCGTTCCGTTTAGTCTGCAAAGCAGGACCAGCGTCGCCGATCGGCTATTATGGCAAGAGCCTTCTAATGTGTATTGCCCAGGGTGACGGCAATCGCCTTGCGGAAGGTGGGCACCTGGTCCAGCGCCGGTTAGGTTTTACACCAGAGGCCAGCCCTGGCGCTTTGATCCGTCTCCGCATTTTCTTTGACACCTCCTCCGGTACGGCGCTGACTTCTCTCAATGGCAATGAAAGCCGCCGAGGCATCCGGCCCTTGACGCCATGCCAATCAGGCGGTCTGGGAGGAAGAACGGATGCCAACATGCGATAGCCGGCCACACAGGCCTGTGGCTATTCCGGAGCAGGACCTTGGGCCGGCCGAAATCTACCGCCGCAGCCTGCTGGCAGCACCCATGCTGGCCCTGACGCTGCGCACGCGGCAGGCGAGCGCGCAGGGACGCTATCCGTCCCGCCCCATCCAACTT
>JAQGIA010000452.1 GCA_028291445.1 Belnapia sp. | reverse complement strand
CGCGGCGACCTCGACCCGCGCGCCTTCGCCGATGCCTGGCGCCGCCGCTACCAGCCCGGCATGGAGGAATGCCGCGCCGGCCGCCGCCCCTTCACCCGGCTCGACGTGCTGCACCGGGAGAACCTCGAAGCCGTCCTGCAGGACAACGGCCTGGACCCCGCCAGCATCGGCGAGGCCGCGCTCGATGACCTCAACCGCGCCTGGCACCGGCTGGACCCCTGGCCGGAGGCCGTCGCCGGCCTCACCCGGCTGCGGCGGAAATACATCCTGGCGCCGCTGTCGAACGGCAACATCGCCCTGCTGCTGAACATGGCCAAGCGCGCCGGCCTTCCCTGGGATGCGATCCTCGGCGCCGAGGTGGCTCAGGCCTACAAGCCGGACCCGCAGGCCTATCTCCGCACCGCCGAGGTGCTCGGCATCCGCCCGGGGGAGCTGTGCCTGGTCGCCGCGCATAACGGCGACCTGCGCGCCGCCCGCGCCGCCGGCCTGGCCACCGCCTTCGTGCTGCGGCCGGGCGAGCATGGCCCGGGGCAGAAGACCGATACCAGGGCGGAGGACCCCTGGGACGTCGTCGCCAGCGACTTCCAGGACCTCGCCCACCGCCTCGGCGTCTGAGCTCCGGCTCGGCATCTGGGCTCCGGCTCGGCGTCCGGGCTAAGGCTTCGTCGGCGTCCGGACGGTCGGCACCATCGCCCGGATGCCGGCCGGGAAGATCGGCCCGCCATAGCCGGCCTCGACCGGGATCCGCAGCACCTTCCGCCCCTCGGCATCCGTCTCCAGCTGCGGCTGCACCGTCACCACCGGCCGCGCCGCCGCGGTCGCCAGCGCCTCCCCCAGGCTGGCGGCCGGTGCCAGCCGGGCCAGGTTCATCCGGGTCGGGAACAGCAAGGTGTGCTGCCCGGCATCGGCCTCCGCCAGTGCCTGGGCGGGGCTGATCCAGATGCTGTCCACCGCCTCCCGCCCGTCATGCGCCGCGGCATGGCCGGGCGGCGCGGGGGCCAGGAAGAAATGCGTGTCGAAGCGCTTGGGC
Source organism: Belnapia sp. (assembly GCA_028291445.1). GTDB lineage: Bacteria > Pseudomonadota > Alphaproteobacteria > Acetobacterales > Acetobacteraceae > Belnapia. The sequence continues at coordinate 5,680 of JAQGIA010000452.1, read as the reverse complement.
AGGTCCGAGGGCGTCACCCAATGGGCGAAATGCACCAGCGCGCCGACATCCGGCACCAGTCCTTCCGCCCGCAGCAGCGCGGCGAAGCCCTGGCTGCCGGCATTCAGCGCATCCCGGTGCGCCGCCGCCACCGCCGCCCCCTGGGCCGGGTCCAGCGCCACGCCGCCCGGGGTGCGGGCCAGCAGCAGCCCGCATTCCTCGAAGGTCTCGCGCACCGCCGCCACCCGGAAGGCGCCGAAGGGATCGTTCGCGCAGACCCCCGCGGCGATCTCGGCATCCGCCGGCTCCACCCGGCCACCGGGGAAGACCAGCGCCCCGGCGGCGAATTCGATCTCCCGGTGGCGCACCACGAGGAATATCTCCGGCCCCGCCGCGCCATCCCGCAGCAGCAGCACGGTCGCGGCCGGACGGGCCGTGGCCATCGGCTTGGCTTCGCTCATCGGTCTCACTCCGTCCTGATGCCAGCGGCGCGGATCAGCGGCGCCCAGCGGGCATGCTCGGCGGCGATGAAAGCGGTGAATTGCTCCGGCGTGCCGCCGACCACCTCGCCCGCCTGGGTCTGCTCCACCACGCGCACCACATCCGGCAGGCGCATCGCCGCATTGAACAGCCGGTTGGCCGCCGTGGCGATCTCGGCCGGCAGGCCGGCCGGGGCGAGGATGCCGTGCCAGACCGTGGCCTCGAAGCCGGCCAGGGATTCGGGCAGCGCCTCGACCACGGTCGGCACCTGCGGCAGCAGGGCGATCCGGGCGCGGGAGCAGACCGCGAGCGCCTTGACCTTGCCTTCGCGGATGAAGGGCAGGCTGGTCGAGACGGTGATGATGCTGCTCTGCGTCTCGTTCGCCAGCAGGCTGCGGACCACCTCGGCGCCGCTGCGATAGGGCACCGGGGTCATCCGCGTCCCGGTCCGCCGCAGCATCAACTCCTGCGCGAGGTGCCCGGCATAGCCGATGCCGGGATGCGCATAGACCATGTCGGGTTGGCGCTTCGCCAGGGCGATGAAGCCCGCGAGGTCATCGACCGGCAGCGCCGCCGGCACCACCAGCACCAGCGGCAGGTTCACCAAGTGGCAGACCGCGGTGAAGGCGCGCATCGGGTCGTAGCCGAGGCTCGGCTGCAACTCGCGGCCGATGGCATTGGCCCCGAGGTCGGCCATCATCAGGGTCGCGCCATCCGGCCGGGCCTGGGCCACCACCGCCCCGGCGATGGTGCCGCCGGCGCCGCCGCGATTCTCGACCACCAGGGTCTGGCCATTGGCGAGGCCGGGGAAGGCATTGGCCACGGTGCGGGACAGCGTATCGATCGCCCCACCGGCGCCGAAGGGCACCACCAGCCGGACCGGCCGGTCCGGCCAGCCCGACGATGCGCCGCCTGGCGCGCCCGATGCTTGCGCCCCCGCCCCCTGGGCTCCCGACCCCTGGACCCCCGACCCCTGCGCCTGGACCTGCCGTGGCAGAGCCATGCCGGCAAGGCCGAGCAGGCCTGCCCGGCGAGCGAATCCGGCACTGCGATCTGGCGCCATCATGGGCATTTCCTCCGGTGATTTTCCCACCTCATTTGCCGTCCAGCTCCCGCATGCGCAACCTTTGCGGTAGCCTCATGCATCAGCCATGCATCCGCACCATCTGCCACCTGTCCGAGTTACCTGGGAGGCCGCATGACCTGGTCCATCGTCGCCCATGATCCGACGACCGGCGCCTTCGCCGTCGCGGTCACGACCTGCGCCTTTGCCGTCGGTGCGAGCTGCCCCTTCGTCCGCGCCGGGGTGGGCGCCGTCTCCACCCAGTCGATGACCAACCGTTACCTCGGCCCGGCCGTGCTGGATGGGCTGCAGCGCGGCCTATCGCCCACCGCGGCGATCGAAAGCGCGCTGGCCAGCGACGAGGGGCGCGGCATCCGGCAGGTCCACGCGGTGGACCGGCACGGCCGCACCGCCGCCTGGACCGGGCGGAATTGCGTCGAATGGTGCGGCGACCGGACCGGCCAGGGCTTCTCCGTCGCCGGCAACATGCTGGCCGGCGAAGCGGTGCTGGCGGATACGGTGGCGGCCTATGTGACCCGCGACGACCTGCAACTGCCCGAACGGCTGCTGGCGGCGCTGGATGCCGGGGATGCCGCCGGCGGCGATAAGCGGGGCCGCCAATCCGCCGCGCTGCTGCTGACCACGACCGAGGACTTCCCCGATATCAACCTGCGGGTCGACGACCATGTGGAGCCGCTGGTCGAGCTGCGCCGGCTGATGGGGGTATGGCGGCGGGACCGCGAGCCGGGGCTGCGCGACCAGCCCCGCCGCGCCAATCCCGCCGGCTGGATCGATCTCGACGCCATCGAGGCGGACTGGCGCCGCCGCGGCCTGGACTTGCGCTTCCGGCGCTGACCCCGGCGACGACCCGCAGGAGAATCGGGGCCAAGGAGAGCTGGGGCCCAAGATGAATCAGGCGGCTCTCGGCATCGTGCAAGAAGGCTGGTCATCTCCCGCTTAAAGTGTAGATTGAATACGATCTTCATCTTACGGGGGAATTTTGATGCCGGTCGCACTCTGCGGATCCCGCAGCGCGAAAAGTTTGTTCGGAACTGTTCCGACCGATGAAATCCGCGGCTCCCGGGGCGACGACCTGATCCATGGCGACGGCCTCGACGGCCCTCGCCCGCTGGTCTTCCCCGAGCCCGGCCCAGCCCCCGCGATTACCGGCAACCTCATCAATGGCGGAGCGGGCAACGATACCGTCTATGCCGGCTACGGGGATGACTCGGTCAGCGGCAGCAGCGGCAACGACCTGATCTTCGGCTATGGGATGGTGGCCGGGGACGACCCTTTCATCGCTGCCCAGGCACGCGACGCCGACCTCGGCGACTGGCTCTCGGGCGGCGCCGGCGACGACACGCTGATGGGCGGCGGCGGCGGCGATATCCTGCTGGGGGGCATCGGCAACGACCTGCTGGTGGGTGGCGCCGGTCCCGATACCCTGAACGGCGGCGGCGGGGACGACATCTTCCGCTTCGGCGGCGTCGATACCCGCGCCCGCATGCCGGTCTTCGACACCCAGGGCGATGTCGTCACCGATTTCCGCCACAACCACGACAAGCTGGACCTGACCGGCTTCCTCGGTAACTTCGCCACGCCGCCCGCTGTCGACTTCCTCGGCACCGGCGCCTTCACCGACGGGACCCATCTGCAGATCCGCACCGAGGTGCAGGGCGGCAAGACCCTGGTCGAGATCTTCGTGCCGTTCTTCGAAGTGCCCGGCGCCCCGGCGGCGGGGAATGCCGCATTCACCCTGCTCGGCGCCCATGCACTGGTCGCCGCCGACTTCATCCTGGCCTAAAGCCGAACGCCCGGCCGGGATCGGCGCCGCCCGGCTGGCGCCCGGGCGGCAAGCGGCTATGCTCGGCGGCCCGGCAAGGAACCGTGCATGCCCGATGCCACCGCGACGAGACCAGGTGCCGAGGCCCAGAGCGCCAAGGCTCAAAGTGCCAAGGCCCAGGACCCGATCGGCCAGCGCACCATCGTGCTGGATACCGAGACCACTGGCCTCGACCCGGCGACCGGCGACCGGGTGATCGAGGTGGCGGCGATCGAGCTGGTCAATCTCATGCCCACCGGGCGGGTCTACCACGTACTGGTCGACCCCGAGCGGGACATCCCGCCCGAGGCCAGCAAGGTGCATGGCTTCACCGCCGACATGCTGGTCGGCAAGCCGAAATTCCCCGAACTGGCCCCGGGCATGCTGGACTTCCTCGGCGATGCGCCGATCGTCGCCCATAATGCCCCTTTCGACTTCGGCTTCCTCGATGCCGAGCTGATCCGCGCCGGCCATGGCAGGCTCGACCGCAGCCGGATGATCGACAGTCTGATGCTGGCGAAGAAGCGCTTCCCCGGCATGCCCAATAGCCTCGATGCGCTGTGCCGCCGGCTCGGCGTCGATAACTCCATGCGCACCAGCCACAATGCGCTGCTCGACGTGCAGCTGCTGGCGCAGGTCTATCTGGAGCTGATGGGCGGCCGGCAACCCGGCTTCGTGCTGGCGCTGAACATGGCGGGACCTTCGGTCGCGCTGGATGGCCTGGCCCGGCCGCGCCAGCCACGGCCGATCGTGCCCAGCGAGGCGGAGCTGGCGGCGCATGCCGCCTTCCTGCAAAAGCTGAAGGAACCGCTCTGGCTGCAATGAGCCCGAGTCGCAATAAACCTGAGCGCAATAAGCCCGGGTCGCAATAAGCCCGGGTCGCAATAACCAAGGGGAGAAAACACATCATGGGCCAGGTCCAAGGCAAGGTCGCCCTCGTCACCGGCGCGGCCTCCGGCATCGGCGCCGCCTGCGCCGAAACCCTGGCGCGCGAAGGCGCCCGGGTGCTGCTCACCGATCTCGACGACGCGCGGGGCGAGACGCTGGTCGCCCGCATCCGCGCTTCCGGCGGCGAGGCCGCCTACCTGCACCAGGACGTCACCGACGAGGACCGCTGGGCCGAGGTGGTGGCCGAGGCCGAGGCACGCTTCGGCCGGCTCGACGTGCTGATCTCGAATGCCGGCATCGGCATCCTGACCAGCATCGTCGACATGACCCTGGCCGATTGGCGCCGGCAGATGGCGATCAACGTCGATGGCGTCTTCCTCTCGGTGAAGCATTCCATCCCGGCCATGCGCCGCGCCGGCGGCGGCTCCATCGTGCTGATTTCCTCGGTCGCCGGGCTGCGTGGCTCGGCCGGGCTGGCGGGCTATTCGGCGACCAAGGGCGCGGTGCGGCTATTCGCCAAATCCGTCGCGTTGGAATGCGCGCGGGAGAATATCCGCTGCAACAGCGTGCATCCCGGCATCATCGAGACGCCGATCTGGGAGAAGATCCCGACCGGCGCCACGGGCCCAGGGAGCAACCAGGGCCGCAACGCCCCGCTCGACCCGCGCGCCATCGCCCTGGCCAGCGTGCCGACCGGCGTGCTGGGCCAGCCGCAGGACGTCGCCGATGGCGTGCTGTTCCTTGCCTCCGACCAGTCGCGCTACGTCAATGGCTCGGAGCTGGTGATCGACGGCGCGCAGACCGCCGGGCGGATAGGCAGCCTGGCGAAGGCCTAGCCGGTTGCGGCAGGCAACGGTGGGCCAAGCGCGGTCCAGGGGGCGGACCCGATGACACCAGCGGCCAGCGAAGCGGCCTTCGCGCTGGAGGAGCTCCTCCCCTACCGGCTCTCGGTGGTGACCAACCGGTCCTCCCGGCTGTTTGCCTGGTGCTATTCGGAGGCCTTCGGCCTTTCCATCCCCGAATGGCGGGTGCTGGCGGTGGTCGGGCGGTTCGGTGGGCTCTCGGCCTCGGCGGTCGCGGAACGCACCGCCATGGACAAGGTGATGGTCACCCGCGCCGTCCGTGGGTTACTGGATCGCGGCCTGCTGGCCCGGACGGAGGATGACGCCGACCGGCGGTGCAGCGATTGGGCATGACCGCCGAGGGCGGCCGGGTCCATGCCCGGATCGTGCCCCTGGCCAGGGCCTTTGAGCCGAGTTGGGCCTTGGAAGCCGAGTTGCTGGCCGGCCTCGCCGCCACCGACCGCGCCGCGCTGCACCGGCTGCTCGACGGCCTGGATCTGCGGCTGATCGAGATGGGCGCCGGGCCGGACGCCGCCGGCTTCGATTGAACCGATCAACCGAAGCATCAGTCCGCGGCCTGGTCGCGGCACCCTATGGCGGGCGCCG
>JAQGIA010000401.1 GCA_028291445.1 Belnapia sp. | reverse complement strand
TCGCTCGGACAGGCCTCGGTCGCGCTCGGGCTGCTCTGCGTCGGTGCGGCGCTGTCGCTCGGCGCGCTCGGCGGCCGGCTGCCGCTGCAATTGGCGACCAGCGCCATCAAGCTGCTGCTGATGCCCTGCCTGGCGCTCTGGCTCGGCCGCTGGTTCGGGCTGGAGCCGCTGCCGCTGGCCGCCGCGGTGGTCTTCATGGCGCTGCCGACCGCGACCACCAGCTATGTCATGGCCCGCGCCATGGGCGGCGACGCCCCGCTGATGGCGGCGCTGACCAGCCTGGAGCACCTGCTCTCGATCCTCACCCTGCCCTTCTGGATCATCCTGCTCCAGGCTCTCGTGCTGGGGTCGTGACGGAACCCCGGTTTTCCCGCACGATGCGCCGCAGCAAACAGGGGCGATGCGCATGCTCGGACGACGGGAATTTCTGGCCGGGAGCCTTGGCGCCGCGATCCTGGCCCAAGGCATGCGGGCCCAGGTCGTGCAGGCCCAGGTTGTGCAGGCCCAGGCCGTGCGGGCCCAAGGCTTTCCGGACCGGCCGCTGCGCTGGGTCGTCGGCTATCCGCCGGGCGGCGCCAGCGATGTCTTCGCCCGGCTGATCGGCCAGCATATCGGAACCCGGCTCGGCCAAACCCTGGTGGTGGAGAACCGCCCCGGCGGCGGCGCCGTGCTGGCCAGCGAGGTCGTGGTCCGCAGCCCGGCCGATGGCTATACCCTGATGCATGTCGACAACGGCATCCTGGTCTATAATCCGGCCCTCTACTCCCGCCTGCCCTACGACCCGGACCGCGATTTCCAGGGCGTCGGCTTCATCGGCCGCTTCCCGTTGTTCATCGTGGTTCGCCCCGACAGCCCGGTGCAGGATTTCGCCGACTTCGTCGCGCGGTCGAAGACCCAGGCGCCGAATTACGGGACGCCCGCCGTCGCCTCGCCGCATCACCTGGCGATGGAGATGGTCAAGCGCCGCACCGGGCTGGAAGCGACCCATGTTCCCTATCGCGGCGGGCCGGCGGCGATGCAGGATCTGCTGGCCGGCAATGTCGATGCCGCCGTCATCGACTGCGCGACCGGCATTCCCTTCATCACCAGCGGCCGGGCCAAGGCGCTCTGCGTCTTCTCCGAGGACCGGGCACCCCGCGCGCCGACGGTGCCGACATTGCGCGAGCTCGGCTTCGGCACCGCCGTCGCCTATGGCTGGCAGGGCATGAGCGTGCCGGCCGCGGTCCCTGCCCCGGTGGTGGCGCGGCTGGCCGAGGCGCTGAAGGCCGGCGTCGGCGCCGATGACGTGCAGGCCCGCTACCGCGACCTCGGCATCGAGAGCGCGCCCTGGAGCCCGGCGGAATTCCAGGATTTCGTGCGGCGCGAGAATGCCGAGTGGCGGCCGCTGATCCGCGAGCTGGGGATCCGGCTGGACGGCTGAGCGCCCGCCGCATGGCCTTGGCCTTCCTGCGTCACCTCGCCCGCTGGCGGCGGCGCCACCCGACCCTGCCGCTGCTCGGCGATACCCGCCTGCGCGGGGAGCGCGAGGCGGCGCTGCTGCGCTGGTCGGTGAAGGTGCTCGGCGCCGAGATGGCCCAGCGTTTCTATGCCAGCGGCCTCGCCGGCCCCGCCGCCCCGGTGCCGGCGGGCCCGACCCATCTCGGCGTCACCAGCCGTACCTGCCGCCAGTCCGATATCGAGCATGACTGGCTACGCCACTGGTCCCGGCTGATCGGCACGCCGCCGGCCTATCACCGCAAGCTCTGGGAGGATTGCTTCATCCTCCAGGCGCTGTGGGAAGCCGGGATGCTGGCGCCCGGCCGCCGCGCCCTCGGCTTCGCGGTGGGGCGGGAGGCGCTGCCGGCCATCCTCGCCGCGCATGGGGTGGCGGTGCTGGCGACCGACCTCGATGCCGGGGACAGCCGGGCGCGGGACTGGATCGAGACCGGCCAGCATGGCAACGCCACCGATGGCCTGTTCCGCCCCGGCCTGCTGGAGCGCGCCGAATTCGACCGGCTGGTCGGCTTCCGCGCCGTCGACATGGCCCGGCTGCCGCAGGATCTGCAGCAGGGCGGCTTCGACCTGGTCTGGTCGGCCTGCGCCATGGAGCACCTGGGCGGCCTCGACCGCGGCCTCGATTTCGTCGTGGCGGCGATGCGCTGCCTGAAGCCGGGCGGCATCGCCGTGCATACCACCGAGTTCAACCTCGACGGCGCCGGCGGCACCATCGGGCGCGGCGCCACCGTGCTGTACCAGCGCCGCCACCTGGAAGCGCTCGGCCGCCGCCTGGCACGGGACGGGCACCGCATGCTGGCGCTGGACGATGGCCATGGCGACGGCATGCTGGACCGCTTCGTCGACCTGCCGCCGCAGGACCACGAGGCCTCGCCGCTCGGCGCGATCTTCCCGCCGCATCTCCGGCTCTCGGTGCGCGGCTACCCGGTCACCTCGGCCGGCATCGTGGTGGTGGCGGGTTCAGGCCACCCTTGAGCCAGACCATGATCCGCGCTGACAGAAGCGCCGATCATGGTCTAGCTTGTTGTTTTGTCGCATGATTCACGCTTTTCGGTGATTCCACCTCAAGCGATCATGCTCTAGGCATGCCGTAGCCAGACCGCGATGTCGTGGAAGGCGACGCCGCCTGCCGGCGCCACCGGATCGGCACCGACCAGGGAATTGATCCCGATGCCCTCCGGAAAATCGGCGCTGGGCGAGATGCCCTCCACCGCCAGTACGCCCGGCAGCACGCCATCGAAACGCATCGCCTTCAGGGTCAGCGCGCCGCGCGCATTGCCGATGCGGACCATGGCGCCATCGGCAATGCCCAGCCGGTCGGCGTCCTCGGGATGCAGCCGCAGCGCCGGCCCGCCTTCCCGGCTGCGGGAGCCGGGGGTCTCGGTGAAGCTGGTATTCAGGAAGCTGCGGGCCGGCGGGGTGATCAGGCGGAAGGGCGTCGCCTCGGCGGCCTCCTCGAGCTTCACCCAATAGCTGGGCAGCTCCGGCATCCCGGCCGCATAGGGGCCGAGCGCCGCCCAATCCGGCCGGAACCGGAACCGGCCATCGGGATGCGGAAAACCGGCGAAGGCCTCGCCGACCGCGATCTCGTTGCCGGCGGGGATGAAGCCGGCCGCCGCCGCCGCGGCCCATGTCCCCTTCCCCGAAGCCTGCAAGGTCGCGTCCAGCACCTCCGCCTCGGTCATGCCGAAGCCCGGATGCACGGCGCCGAGCCGCTCGGCCAGGGCGCAGACCACGGCATGGTTGCTGCGCGCCTGCCCCACCGGCTCGATCACCCGCGGCCCCACCGTCAGCGCGGTATGGCCGAGGCCCATGTAGAGGTCGTCGTGTTCGAGGAAGGTCGTCGCCGGCAGCACGATATCGGCCAGCGCGGCGGTCGGGGTCATGAAATGCTCATGCACCGCGACGAACAGATCCTCCCGCAGCAGCCC
>JAQGIA010000354.1 GCA_028291445.1 Belnapia sp. | reverse complement strand
CTGAAGACGCCGGCCGCACCGCGTGCACCGGCGCCGCCGGCCCGCGACAGCCCGACCGCACCGATCCGGGCGACGCCCCCGGCGCCGGCTCGTGCCGCCCGGCCAAGTCCCAGCCATTCCGCCGGAGCCAGGCCGAGCGCGGCACCTGCCAAACCCAGGGCCAACGCCACCAGCATTGTCTGACCGAGCACCAAGCCGAAGGGGCCGAGCAGGCCGGCGGCCGACTCGCCGACCGCCTGGGCGACCAGCCCGCCGGCGACGCCACCCGCGTCGGTTCCGCTGACCGGCAACAGGGTCAGCGCGCCGGCCAGCAGTGGTAGCGCCGCCAGCAGCGCCGCGAGCCGGGCCGGAAACAGCCCGAGGCCGCGATGCGTCCCGAGCCGCCACGCCCAGCCGAGCAAGGCAAAGCCCGGCAGTGCGCCGGCCCAGCCGAAGCCCTGCAGCAGGATGTCCGAGACGGTAGCGCCGGCCGGGCCGGCCAGGTTGGTCGGTGCCCGGGTGGTCGCGGTCGAGAGCGAGGGATCGGCCGGGTCATGGCTTGCCAGGGCCACCAGCAGGCCGAGGCCGGCCAGGGCGCAGAGCAGGCCGAGGATTTCGAACAGCCGGCGCTTCAGCGCCGCCTTGACGGCGGGCGAGGCGAAGCGCCGCACGCCGGCCAAGGGGGAGGCCAAGGGCTGGGTCTTGCCACGCCCCTGCGAGAGGCTGGCGGGACGGTCGGAGGCGGCAATGCGGGGCGCGGGCATAGGGATCGCGGGGTCCGGTTCAGAACAGGCCCCAAGGATAGCGCGCAAAGGCTTGGCAGACCAAGGAATCAGCCGAGGGCGGCCAGTCAGTCATGAAAAAAGGCGCCGGCCTTGCGACCGACGCCCGTTTTCGTTCGGCCGAGCGATGGATCAGAAGATCCGGCTGAGGGTGAACAGCACCCGACCGTCGCAGGCGCGCTGGCCGCCATCGGCGCGGTCGACGACCGGGGCGCAGTCCTTCTTGTCGATGGTGGTGCCGTACCAGCCGACCGCGGCGGTCACCCCGGCATAGATCTCACGCGAGACGCCGACCGAGTACCAGAGGTAGTCGGGCGTGCCGAAGAAGGTGTTGCGCTCGATCCACTGATGGCCGACCCGGGCCGAGGCGGTGAGGGCATAGGGCAGGGTGACGTCGGCGCCGCCCTCGATGTAGTAGCCGGCGCCGGAGCGGCCGAAGAAGTTGGGCGAGTAGTTGATGGCGGCGAGCAGCTTCACCGTATCGATGGTGTAGGAGGCCTTCACCGAGGCTTCATGGTACTCGTTCAGCTGGCCGCCCGGGGCCTTGCCCTGGCCCGGATAGAAGTAGCCGATGTAGCCCACGTCGAGGGCGACGCCGGCCAGCTCGAACCGGTAGCCGGCCATCGCGTCCAGTTCCTGGCGCGTGTCGTTGTACGGGTTGGCCAGGAACTTGGCGTTGCTGATGAAGGCGCCGATGTAGAAGCCGCTCTCGTGCTGGATGTCGGCGGCGCCCTGGAAGGCCCAATTGTTCCTGGTCTGGCTGATGCCGCGGAACAGGTAGTCGTTGGATATGGCCGGCGTCAGCGTGACGGTCAGGCCGGCGGATTCGATATTGGTCTGGGCCAGGGCAGGCAGCGCCGGCAGGACCAGCGTGGCGGCGGCGACCAGCGCGGTGCGCAACGCCGCGGCGGGTCGGGCGAAGAGGCGGTGCGGCTTCGACATGATACGCTAGTTCCCCCAAATATTATGAATTCGGATTGTTTCGAAAATAGTTCGGGAGGGGGCGGTCGCTGCCCCCTCCCGGCCTGGATCAGGCGATGCGCTCGCCGTGCTGGGTGACGTCGAGACCCTCGCGCTCCTCTTCCTCCGGCACCCGGAGGCCGACGATCACGTCGGTCACCTTCAGCAGGATGAAGCTGCCGATCGCCGAATAGGCGATGACCGCGAGGCTGGCGTAGAGCTGCAGCAGGAACTGGTCGAAGCTGCCGGAGTAGCCGGCCGGCGTCGCCGTGGAGGCCGAGAGGGCCCCATAGGCGAAGACGCCGGTCAGCAGGCTGCCGACGATGCCGCAGACGCCATGCACGCCGAAGGCGTCCAGGCTGTCGTCGTAGCCGCACATGTGCTTCAGGGCAGTGGCGCCCCAGAAGCCGGCGAGGCCCGCCACGACGCCGATGATCAGCGCCGGCACCGGCAGCACGAAGCCGCTGGCCGGGGTGATGGCGACGAGGCCGGCGACCGCGCCGGAGATGCAGCCGAGCACGCTGGGCTTGCCCTTGGTCGCCCATTCGGCAAACACCCAGGTCAGTGCCGCAGCGCCCGCCGCGACCTGGGTCGCCAGCATGGCCATGCCGGCCCGCGCGCCGGCACCACCGGCAGAACCGGCATTGAAGCCGAACCAGCCGACCCACAGCAGGCCGGCGCCGATGACGGCAAGGGCCAGGTTGTAGGGCGAGAGGTTGTCGGTACCGAAGCCGACCCGCTTGCCCAGCACCAGCGCCGCCACCAGCCCGGCGACGCCGGCATTGATGTGGACGACCGTGCCGCCGGCGAAGTCGAGCGCGCCGAGGGCGAAGATCCAGCCATTCGGATGCCAGACCCAATGCGCCACCGGGGCATAGACCAGCAGCGACCAGAGTATGCTGAACAGCACCATGGCGCTGAACTTCATGCGGTCGGCGAAGGCGCCGGTGATCAGCGCCGGGGTGATGATGGCGAAGGTCATCTGGAACATCAGGAAGACCGTCTCGGGGATGGTGAAGGCCACCGCCGCGTCGCCGCTGCCGAGGGTGAAGGGCTTGTCCCAATTCTCGGCGATGCCGGCCAGGAACAGCTTGGACAGGTCGCCGATCCAGGGGCCGCCCTCACCGAAGGCGAGGCTGTAGCCGGCCACCATCCACACCACCGTGATCAGCGCGGCGAGGGTGAAGCTCTGCATCATGGTCGCAAGCACGTTCTTCTTGCGGACCATGCCGGCATAGAACAGTGCCAGGCCAGGAATGGTCATCATCAGCACGAGGGCGGTGCTGGTGAGCATCCATGCGGTGTCGCCGGTGTCGATCTTCGGGCCGTCCTGCGCCATGGCCGGACCTGCGGCGAGCAGCGCCATGGCCAACGGCGCCAGCGCGCGTGCGGGCATCCTCATCGTAGTTTCCCCATTATCCTGAGTAAGGTTGGCCCGGCGTCACAACGCCGACGTATCGGTTTCACCGGTGCGGATCCGCAGCGCGCGCTCCACCTCCAGCACGAAGATCTTGCCGTCGCCGATCTTGTCGGTGCGCGCGGCCTTGGCGATGGCTTCCATCACCGCATCCACCAGCTCGTCCGCCACCACGACCTCGATCTTGATCTTGGGGAGGAAACTGACCTGGTACTCGGCACCGCGGTAGATTTCCGTCTGCCCCTTCTGGCGACCGAAGCCTTTAACTTCGGTCACTGTCAGCCCTTGCACTCCGAGCGGGGTGAGCGCTTCGCGCACCTCGTCCAGCTTGAAGGGCTTGATGAACGCCATCACCAGCTTCATCTGCCCGTGGTCCTCCTTGAATGGTCCTGGCCGGAGGGCTGTCTTCAATTCTCGTGCCACCCGGGAACCAAGGCCGAATCTGGCGGGCCGTAACGGAAGATTGCGGCCCTGCCCGCTTCTTGGGCAGATGAGGACAGGAATCAGGCGGTGACCGCAGGGCGCCGGAACGTGCTGCGGCATGGGAGGGAATGATCGTGAATTATGATGTGGCAGCCTGCGTGGTGGGTGCCGGACCGGTCGGCGCGACCCTGGCCGCGACCCTGGCCGCGGCCGGCCTGCCGACGGCCGTGGTGGACAGCGCCCCGCTGCCGCCGATGGCCCTGCCGGATTTCGACGGCCGCGCCTATGCCATCGCCCTGACCTCCAAGCGGCTGCTCGAGGCAGCCGGGATCTGGGACCGGCTGCCCGCCGCCCCCGGGCCGATCCGGCAGATCCGCGTCGCCGATGGGCGCCCTGGGGAGCCTGCCTCACGCCTCTCGCTCATGTTCGACGCCGCAGCGGTCTCGGCCGAGCCCTTCGGCTACATGGTCGAGGCGCGCAGCCTGCGGGTGGCGCTGAACGCCGCCCTGCCCGGTCTGCCCAACCTCCGGGTCTTCGCCCCGGCCAGCGCCACGGTCGAGCGCCACGCCTCCGGCGCCACGGTGCGGCTTTCAACCGGCGAAGTCCTGAATGCCCGGCTGGTGGTGGCCGCCGAGGGCCGCAACAGCCCGCTGCGCCAGCAGGCCGGCATCCGCACCACCACGCTCGACTACCACCAGATCGGCATGGTCGGCGCCTTCGCGCATGAGGTGCCGCACCACGGCGTGGCGCTGGAGCAATTCCTGCCCAACGGTCCTTTCGCCCAATTGCCGCTGGCCGGGCCGGGGAATTTCGGCACCGCCGCCTTCCCGCATGCTTCCGCCTTCGTCTGGGCGGACCGGACCGATATCGCGCGACGGATGCTGACGCTGGACGACGCAGCCTTCGGACGGGAGCTCGGGCGCCGGCTGGGACCCCATCTGGGCGCCATCCGGCCGATCGGCCGGCGCTGGTCCTATCCGCTCTCGGCGCTGCTGGTCGAGCGCTGGACGGATACCCGGCTCGCATTGATCGGCGATGCGGCGCATGGCGTGCACCCCATCGCCGGCCAGGGGCTGAACCTCGGCTTCCGCGACGTGGCGGCACTGGCCGAGGAGATGATCGCCGCCTGGAACGCCGGGAGCGATCCGGGCAGCCCCGCGGTGCTGACGCGTTACCAGGCGCGGCGGCGGCCGGACACGTTGCTGATGCTTTCGGGGATGCATGCGCTGGAGCGGCTGTTCGGCAACGACCTCGCCCCGGTGCGGATCGCCCGGCGCTTGGGGATCGCCGCGGTGGACCGCATCCCGCCGCTGAAGCGAGCCTTCGCCCGGCAAGCCATGGGGCTGGGGGCGGGGGTGACCGGGCTGCTGGCGGGCCAGGGGTTGAAAACGATGCCGTAGCGATAGCCCCTGGTCTGGCCCTCTCCCTGGTCTGGCCTCCTGACCAGACCAGGTGGGCAGCCATGTTCGACAGCATCGATACTCATGTGGCCAAGACGTATCTTTCGCCGGTGTTGGTCCGCGCCGAAGTATAGGATACAGATCATCGTCATCTGCTGTGGCATGGCGGTCACCAAAGCCTGTGTCGGTGGCGCCGCGGCCCTGGGTGTTCGCGCCTCTGTCAGCGCGGATAGCCGATCAGGTCTTGCGCCGCGCCGGCGGGTCCCGCACCAGGCCCTTCGCGGCCAGTTCCCGCTCATAGGCGGCCCAGCGCGCGGCATATTCGGTGCCGAGCTGGTACAGATAGGCCCAGCTGAAGATGCCGCTGTCGTGCAGGTCGTCGAAGGCGATGCGGATGGCGTAGTGGCCGACCGGCTCCACCCGCATGATCCCCACCTCGCGCCGTCCGGCGACCAGCACCTTCTGGCCTGGCCCGTGGCCTTGCACCTCGGCCGAGGGGCTCTCGACCCGCAGGTATTCGGCCGGCAGGCCGAACCGGGCGCCATCGTCGAAGACGACCTCGAGCAGCCGCTCGGCCCGCTTCAGCCGGATCTCGCTGGGGGTCGGCACGCGCTCAATCTTCCAGCCGACGCGCCTCGTCCGGCAGCATGATGGGGATGCCGTCGCGGATCGGGTAAGCCAGGCGGGCGGCCTCGCTGATCAATTCGCCGGCGGCGCGGTCATAGCGCAGCGGCCCCTTGGTCAGTGGGCAAACGAGGATCTCCAGCAATGCGGGATCAACCTCGCTGGGCGCAATGGTCTGGGTCTCGGTCATGGGTGCTCAAATCCTCAGCTTGGCCGCCGGCCGGGCACGATATCCCCGGCGGCGGCGCCATGCGCGCCCATCTGCAACAGGGCGACCAGCATGGCGGCACGATCCGCCGGCGTCGCGGCTTCCAGCAACGCCTGTTTTTCCGCTACCTCGAAAGGGCAGACCATGGCCAGGGTCAGCACCAGCGCGGGGTCGGCGGTTTCCTCAACCGCGGTCCAATTGGCCTCGATGGCGCGCGCCTTGAAGAAGGGGCGAAGCGCCGCCAGCAGGGCAGCACGATCGATCGCAGGCGGCGGGGCAGCGGTCTCGAGGTCTGCCAGGAAAGGACCGTAATCCGCCCGGACCCGGCGATAGCCGCGCTGCATCTCCAACTCCTCGACCACCCGGAACCGCACCATGCCGGTCAGCGTGACGAGCATGCGCCCATCATCGGTCTCGGCGAAGGAGGTCAACCGGCCGAGGCAGCCGACCCGGTACAGGCCCGGCCCGGTCGGACCACGCGCCGCTCCCGGGTCAGGCTGGATCATCCCGAACATCCGCCCGGCCGCCAAGCTGTCCTGGGTCATCGCCAGGTAGCGCGGCTCGAAGATGTTCAGCGGCAGGCGCCCCTCGGGCAGCAGCAAGGCCCCGGAGAGCGGGAATACCGCGATCTCCTCCGGGAGTTGCAGGGGCGTCGCGCCGAAGCCGGGTGGGGATGCGTCCACGAAGCCAGCGCTACCGGAACAGCAGCGCAGAGAGCTTCCGCCGGCCGGCGACCGTGGCCGGATCGGCGAAGCCCCAAGCCTCGAAGAATTTCAGCAACTGCTTGCGGGCAGCTTCCTCGTTCCAGGTGCGGTCGCGTCTGAAGGCTTCGAGCAGCGCATCGACCGCGCCGGCCCGATCATCCGAGGCATTGAGCGCCACCGCCAGCTCGATCCGTGCCGCATGGTCGTCCGGGTCGGCGGCCAGGCGGGCTTCGAATTCGGCCAGCTTCTCGCGGGCCGCGCGGCCTTCGGCGGCCAGCTCCAGCGTGCTGCGGATGGAGGCGATGGCGGCGTGGTTGGCCAACTTCTCCGGCACCTGGTCAAGCACCTGGAGTGCCTGTTCCTCCTCGCCCAATTCCATCAAGCTGCGGGCGACGCCAGCGAAGGCTTCCGGGTTCTCGGGCTCTTCCTGCGCCAGGGTACCGTAAAGCTGCAGGGCGGCCTGGTGGTCACCCTCCTCGGCAGCGGCCTTGGCCTCGGCCAGCAGGTCGGCGGCCGGCATCTGGCCACCGGCCAGCTTCAGCAGGCCTTCGACGAAGCGCTTGATCTCGCCCTCCGGCAGGGCGCCCTGGAAGATGTCGGCGATCTGGCCCTGCCAGAAGGCGGCGACGGTCGGCACCGATTGCAGCGGCAGACCAAGCTGGCTGAGCTGCTGGACAAGCTGGCGGTTCTTGTCGATGTCGATCTTGACCAGCTTGACCCGGCCGCCGGCGGCGCGCACCACCTTCTCGATGGCTGGCGTCAGCGTCTTGCAGGGGCCGCACCAGGTGGCCCAGAAATCGACCAGGATCGGCGTGGTGCGGCTGGCTTCCACCACATCCTGCATGAAGGTCTTCTGGTCGCCGTCCTTGATCAGGTCGGCGCTCGGGCTGGCGCCGCTTGGCGCAGAACCGCCAACCAGGGCAGCAGCGGGGGCGGCCTGGCGGTTGGGGTCGAAGATGACGTCCATGTCGGCTGTTCCTCGGTCTTGGCACATAGATGCGCCGGGCGGGCGCAAGGGCAATGGGGCGATCGGATCCGGCCGGCAAATGGCAGCCGGGCGCTATCCGGGCAGATGGTAGCCGCGGGGGACCGGATTCAACAATTCACCCGGCGGCTTATGCCGCAGGTCACCCGGCGGCTTATGCCGCAGGCGGCGGCACTTCCAGCAGTTCCGGCCGATGGCCAAGGCTTTCGAGGAAGCGCAGCAGATCGGCCGGGCGGATCGCGGTCGTCATGGTATTCACCAGCGGATGGCAATGCACCCAGGTATGATCGCGCAGCAGCGCGGCATCCAGCAGGATGCGCACCGCGCCGGGCGGGGCATTCACCATCCCGAAAGCCGTCACCGAGCCGGGCTCGACCCCGAGCAGGGCGCGCAGCGCCTCGGCCGGAGCCATCTCCACCCGTCCGGCGCCGGCGGCCCGGGCCAGGGCATTGACCGAGACCTGCCGATTGTCCTCCAGCACCGCCAGCAGGTGCGGTCCCGGACCCGCCTTGGCCGGCCGGAGGAACAGGTTCTTGCTGTGGCCGCCCTCGGTGCCCTGCGGCAGGCTGGCCCGCAGTGCCTGGCTTTCGGCCACGGTGAAGACCGGGGCATGCTCGGTAGTGGTGGTCTCGATGCCCAGCGCGGCGAGGCGCGCGAGCAGGCCGGTGGGCGTCTCAGCCATGGCGGGATACGGTCCGGGTTGGGTGTTCAAACCTAGCGCAGGGCCGGCCCTGATCCCAAGCCGGGCACGGGCAGGCGCTCAACGGGTCGAGGAGGTTCGGCGCAGCAGGCGTCGCGCCGCCGCCAGGCGGGCGCTTGGCCCGGCGCCCCGTGGCGGCGCGAACCAGCCACGCAACAGCCGCCAGCAGGCCGCCACAATGGCCCGGCCGGCTGCCGTCAGCCGGTGCATTGCGGTCCGTGCCGCGACCCAGGCCGGCAACCCTTCGAGCAAGGCATGGCCATAGGCGAGCAGCCGCAGCACATGGCCATAGACCCAGGCGAAGCTGGGTACCTGGAGCATCTTCGGCCGGGCGATGGCAAACAGCCGGGCGGAGAAAGCGACGCCCACCACCTTGGCGGCGACCAGCAGCAGCACGCCGAGCACCACATGGCCATGCAGGAACAGCCAGAGCTCGCCGAGCTTCAGCAGCGGGATGAAGGCGAGGAAGGGCAGCGCGAAGGCCGCCACCACGGCACGCGGGCTGAGCCGCGCCACCAGCCGTTCCAGCGCCGCGAAGACGGCAAGCCGCGACAGCGTCTGGCCCAGCGCGGTCAGCCAGCGCCAGACCGTCGCCTCCAGCGTCACCACCAGGATGGCGAGCAGCACCAACGGGATATGGGCCAGCCTACGGGCCAGCGATGCCCGGGGCCGTGGCGGCGCGGGCGGGGGGATCGGATCCTGTGCCATCGGCAGCATCGTAGCACCGGGCGAGCCGGTTGGCATGTCGATTGCTGGCCCTATGCGATACCCAAGCTTCCGGAATCCCGCGCATGTTCATGCCACCCCGCGCCATTGGTCAGCTCGTCCCTTCCTCCAACCGCACGGTGGAGCGCACGGTGGAAGCCCTGCTGGCCGGCTTCCCGGATTGGGGCGCCTGTTATGCGCGCATCCCCTTCCGCCCCGATGGCACAGGCCAGCCGGCGCATGGCTACGACCTGCCGCCGATCCGCGCTGCGGTGGAATTGCTGCGCGATTCGGGGGTGGAGGCGATTTCCTGGAACGGCACCAAGGGCTGCTGGGACGGGTTCCAGGTTGACCGGGATCTGGCGGCCGAGTTGGCGCCGCTGGCCGGCTGCCCGGTGGTCTCGGTATCGTTGGATACGCTGACCATCCTCGGCCGGCTGGGGGCACGGCGGATCGGGCTGGTGGCGCCCGGCACCATGCC
>JAQGIA010000345.1 GCA_028291445.1 Belnapia sp. | reverse complement strand
GGCTGCTGGTGGAGGAGGTGCCGCTGGCGCGCATCGCCGCCGAGGCCGGGACCCCGACCTGGGTCTATTCCGCAGGCGCCCTGCGGCGGCGGGCGCGGGCCTTGCAGGCGGCGCTGAAGGGCGCCGGACTGCAAGCGGGCATCCATTACGCGGTCAAGGCGAATACCAGCCTGGCCGTGCTGCGGGTACTGGCGGCCGAAGGTCTCGGGGCCGATGTGGTTTCCGAGGGCGAGCTGCGGGCGGCGCGGGCGGCGGGCATCCCGGCCTCCGCTATCGTCTTTTCCGGCGTCGGCAAGACCGAGCGGGAGCTGCGTCTGGCGCTGGCCGAGGATATCGCCCAGATCAACGTCGAGAGCGCCGAGGAGGTCGAGATGCTGGCGGCGCTGGCGACCTCGCTCGGGCGCGTGGCGCGGGTCGCGCTGCGGGTGAACCCGGACGTGGATGCCAAGACCCACGCCAAGATCACCACCGGCCGGTCCGAGAACAAATTCGGCGTGGCGATCGACGAGGCCCCCGCCCTCTATGCCCGGATGGCGGCCCTGCCGGGGCTGGAGCCGGTGGGCGTGGCCACGCATATCGGCAGCCAGATCACCAGCGGGATGGCCGCCTATCGCGCTGCCTATGCCAGGCTGGCCGAGTTGGTGGTGGCGCTGCGGGCAGCCGGGCTGCCGGTGCGGCAGGTCGATTGCGGCGGCGGCCTCGGCATTCCCTACCGGGACGAGCCGGCGCCCAGCCCCGAGGCCCTGGCCGGCGCCATCAAGGCGACCCTCGGCGGGCTTGGCCTGCCGGTGATGCTGGAGCCGGGCCGCTGGATCGCCGGCCCGCCCGGGCTGCTGCTGAGCTCGGTCATCCTCCAGAAGGAAGGCACGGCCAGGCGCTTCCTGGTGCTGGATGCCGCCATGAACGACCTGGTGCGGCCGGCGATGTACGAGGCCTGGCATGGCATCCTCCCGGTGGGATCGGTGGATCTGGTCGCCCCCCTGGCCCCGGCCGACGTGGTCGGGCCGGTCTGCGAGACCGGCGACACCTTTGCACGCGGCCGGGCCTTGCCATCTCTCAGGCCCGGGGCGCTGGTCGCCCTGCTGGATGCGGGAGCCTATGGCGCGGCGATGAGCAGCACCTACAACATGCGTCCCCTGGCGGCGGAGGTCCTGGTCGATGGCGACCGCTTCGCCGTGGTGCGCGAACGCCAGGGCATCGAGGCCCTGCTGGCCGGCAACCGCATCCCCGACTGGTTGGAGGCCGCGCCCTGAGCCCGCCGCCGGACCTTCTCACGAAGCTTGGGCTCACGAAGCTTGGTCGCCGGCGCCGGCTCGCCCGGCTGGCGCTGCTTTGGGAAGGGGTCTGGCCCAGGCTTTGGCCGGTGCTGGCGGTGCTCGGCCTGTTTCTCATCCTGGCGCTGCTGGACCTGCCGCAGCGGTTGCCCGGCATCCTGCATATCCTGTTGCTGGCTGGCTTTGCGGTGGCGCTCGGCCTGGTCGGCTGGCGGGCCTTCCGCGGCTTCGCCGCGCCGGGGACGGCGGCGGCGGAACGCCGGCTTGAGCAACGCTCGGGCCTGCGGCACCGGCCGCTGGCGGCGCTGGCGGACCGGCCCTCGGGCGACGACCCGGCGGGCCTTGCCTTGTGGCAGGTGCATCAGCAGCGGGCGGCGGCGCAGCTGGGGCAGCTCAAGGTGGGCACGCCGCGACCGGGCCTGCCGGCGCGGGACCCACGGGCCTTGCGGGCGGCGCTGGTGCTGGGGTTGGCGGCGGCCGTCACCATGGCAGGTGGCGAGAGTTGGGAAAGGCTGCGTCGTGCGGTCTCGCCGGCCTTCGCCGCGCCGGCGGCGCAGCCGGGACTGCGGCTGGAGGCATGGATCACCCCGCCGGCCTATACCGGCGCCCCGCCGGTGTTTCTCGACCCGGCCGGCGGTGCCGCCACGGTCCCGGCGGGCAGCCGGTTGCAGGTTTCGGTCTCCGGCGGCGGTGCCGGCACGCCGGAATTGGGCATGGACGGCGAGACCCTGGCCTTCCGCGCGCTGGACGGCGCCAGCTTCACCGCCGAGGCGCCGATCGAGCATGGCGCCCGGCTGGTGGTCCGCCGCGGCGGCACCGAACTCGCGCACTGGGCGCTGACGGTGCAGGCGGATGCGCCGCCGACGGTCGCCTTCGCCGAGCCGCCCGCACGGGCGCAGCGCGGCCTGGGCACCCGGTTGCCCTGGCGGGCGGAGGATGACTGGGGCCTGGCCTCGCTGCGGGCCGAGCTGCGGCTGAAGCAGCGTGCCGAGGCGCCGCCGCTGGTGCTGGAATTGCCGCTGCCCGGGGGGGTATCGGGGGGCGTCTCCGGGGCCGGGCCGAAATCCGCGCGCGGCACGGCGCAGCCGGATCTCTCGGCGCATCCCTGGGCCGGGCTGGAGGTCGAGGTGCTGCTGCTGGTACGCGATGGCGCCGGCCAGCAGGGCAGCTCGGAACCGGCGACGGTGACGTTGCCGGAGCGCAGCTTCAATCATCCCGTGGCCAAGCGACTGATCGCGGTGCGGCGGGAGCTGTCGCTGGATCCGGAACGCCGCGCCCCGGCCCGTCGCACGCTGGAGGAGGTTGGCCGGGCGCCGGAAGCCTTCGAGCATGACGTCACCACCTACCTGGCGATCCGCGTGGCGCGGGCCCGGCTGGTGACCGACCGCCGGCCCGAGGCGGTGGCCGAGGTGCAGGATCTGCTGTGGGAAGTGGCGCTGGCGCTGGAGGAAGGCCGCGATGGCCGCACCCAGCGCGCCCTGCAACAGGCACGCGAGGCGCTGCGCGAGGCGCTGAACGAGGCCGAGCGGCAGCAGGCCGAGAACCCGCAGGGGTCGCAGACCCCGGAACAGCGGCAACAGCAGGCGGAATTGCAGCGTCGTATCCAGGAACTGCGGGAGGCGATCCGCCAGCATCTGGAAGCCATGGCCGAGCGGCTGCAGCGGGAGAATGCCGATGCGATGCCCGAGGGCGCGCAATCCCGGCTGACCGACCAGCGGGAGATGGACCGCCGGACCCGCCGCATGGAGGAAGCCGCGCGCGAGGGCCGCAACGAGGACGCCAGGAAGGAGCTGGCCGAGCTCGAGGAAATGCTGAAGGCCTTGGAGGAAGGCCGCGCCCAGCGGGCCGAGACGCCGGAGCGCCAGCAGCGCCGGGAACGCGGCCAGCAGCAGATGGGCGTGGTGCAGGACATGGTGAAGCGGCAGAGCGAGATGCTCGACCGCAGCCACCAGCGGGCCGAGCAGGGCGAGCGCGACCGCGCCCAGCGCAGCCGCCAGCAGCGCCAGCAGCAGCAATTCCGCTGGCCGCCCGAGCCGCCCGCCGCGGCGCCGCAGCCGGGCGCCCCGGATGCCGAGGCGCAGCAGGAGCGTGACCAGGATGGCCGCCGCCAGCGGGCGCTCCGCCGCGCCCTGGGCGAGCTGATGCAGCAATTCGGCGACCTGACCGGCGAGATCCCGGAAGGGCTCGGCAAGGCCGACCAGGCGATGCGGGAGGCGCAGGAAAGCCTCGGTCAAGGGAATGGCGGCCAGCCCGGCGATCCGCGGGAAGCCCAGCAGCGGGCGCTGCGCGCCTTGCAGGAAGGCGGCCGGCAGATGGCGCAATCCATGCAGCGCCAATTCGGCATGGGCACGGATGGCGAGGAGGATGGCGACCCGCAGGACATGGCCGGGGAGAACCAGCCCGGCGGCAATGGCCCCGGCCAGCCGCAGGCCCAGGGCGAGGGGCGCGATCCGCTCGGCCGGCGATCGCGCGACGTGAACGGCAATGCCGACAACGGCGCTGATACCCGGGTGCCGGAGGAGGCGGAATTGCTGCGGACCCGGCGGTTGCAGGACGAGCTGCGCCGGCGCGGCGCCGAGAAGGAACGGCCGCCGGAGGAGCTGGATTATATCGACCGGCTGCTGAAGCGCTTCTGACATGCCGCAGGACGGCCATCACCATGGGCATGACCATGGCCCCGGACATGCCCACCACGGCCATGCGCATAGCCCGGCCCCGAACGAGCGTGGCTTCGCCCTTGGTGTCGGGCTCAACCTCGGCTTCGTGGTGCTGGAGGTGGCGGCGGGGCTGATCGCCGGCTCGGTCGCGCTGCTGGCGGATGCCGGGCACAACCTGTCCGACGTGCTGGGCCTGGTGCTCGCCTGGGTGGCGGTGCGGCTGACCCGGCGGCGGCCGGGTGGGCGGCGGACCTATGGCTGGCATCGCGGCACCATCCTGGCGGCGCTCGGCAATGCCATGCTGCTGCTGGTCGCGGTCGGCGCCATCGTGCTGGAATCGATGCAGCGGCTGCTGGAGCCGGCGCCGGTCGCCACCGGCTTCATGCTCTGGGTGGCCGCAGCCGGTATCCTGGTGAATGGCGGCACCGCCCTGCTGTTCGCCCGCGGCCGGGCCGGCGACATCAACCGGCGCGGCGCCTATCTGCATATGCTGGCGGATGCCGGGGTTTCCGCCGGGGTGGTGGCCGGAGCGCTGCTGATCCAGGCGACCGGCTGGGACTGGGTCGACCCGGCGCTCGGCCTGGTCATCGCCGGCGTCATCCTGGCCGGGACCTGGGGGCTGCTGCGGGAATCGGTGGATCTGGCGATGGATGCGGTGCCCGCCGGGATCCAGCCCGAGGCGGTCGCCGACTGGCTCGCCGCGCAGCCGGGGGTGGCCGAGGTGCATGACCTGCATATCTGGGCGCTGTCGACCACCGAGACGGCGCTGACCGCGCATCTGGTCCGGCCCGGCGCGGCGATGGACGACGGCTTCCTCGCCGGGCTCTGCCAGGGGCTGCGGGAGCGGTTCGGCATCGGCCATGCCACCTTGCAGGTGGAGGCCGGCGACCCGGCGCATCCCTGCGCCCTGGCCTCGGCCGAGGTGCTGTAGCCACCATTCCGCGTCGGCCGACAAACCCGGTGCCGAGCCTCGCGTTCGCCCCGTGAGAGGACGCCGCCATGGCGCCTCGCGGGAGGGTCCCATGCGCGCACTCTGCTGGCACGGCAAACAGGATATTCGCTGCGATACCGTTCCCGATCCTAAGATCGAGCATCCGCGCGATGCCATCATCCGGGTGACCGCCTGTGCCATCTGCGGCTCCGACCTGCATCTGTATGACGGCTTCATGCCGTCGATGGAGAGCGGCGACATCATGGGCCACGAGTTCATGGGGGTGGTCGAGGAAGTCGGGTCCGAGAACAAGGCGCTGAAGAAGGGCGACCGCATCGTGGTGCCCTTCACCATCACCTGCGGCCAATGCGAGCAGTGCCGGCGGGGCAATTTCTCGGTCTGCGAGCGGTCCAACCGCAACAAGGCGATGGCCGATAAGGTCTTCGGCCACAGCACCGCCGGGCTGTTCGGCTATTCCCACCTCACCGGCGGCTATGCCGGCGGCCAGGCGGAATATGTCCGTATCCCCTTCGCCGATACGACGCATGTGAAGGTGCCGGAGGGCGTCACGGACGAGCAGGTGCTCTTCCTCGGCGACATCTTCCCGACCGGCTGGCAGGCGGCGGTGCAATGCGACATCCAGCCGACCGATACGGTGGCCATCTGGGGCTGCGGGCCGGTCGGGCAATTCGCCATCCGCTCGGCCGTGCTGCTGGGCGCGAAGCAGGTGATCGCGATCGACCGGGTGCCGGAGCGGCTGGCCATGGCCGAGGCGGGCGGCGCGACGACGATCGACTTCTCCAAGGAAAGCGTGGTCGAGCGGCTGAACGACCTGACCCAGGGCAAGGGGCCGGAGAAATGCATCGATGCGGTCGGCATGGAGGCGCATGCGACCGCGACGCTCGACAGCATCTATGATCGCGCCAAGCAGGCGGTGATGCTGGAAAGCGACCGGCCGCATGTGCTGCGCGAGATGATGTACGTCTGCCGCCCGGCCGGTACCCTGTCGATTCCCGGGGTCTATGGCGGGCTGATCGACAAGGTCCCCTTCGGGATGGCGATGAACAAGGGCCTGACCTTCCGCATGGGCCAGACCCATGTGGCGCGCTGGACCGACGACCTGCTGAAGCGGATCGTCGAGGGCCAGATCGACCCGAGCTTCGTCATCACCCATACCGTCGGGATGGCGGAGGGGCCGGGGATGTACAAGACCTTCCGCGACAAGCAGGACGGCTGCATCAAGGTGGTGATCAAGCCATGAGGACCCGTGGTTCCGACCAGGCACGGGCGCTGGCGCAGGGCCTCGGCTGGTTCAGCATCGCCCTCGGCATGGCCGAGGTGCTGGCGCCGCACCGGGTCACCCGCGCCACCGGCCTGCACGGGCATGAGCGGCTGGTCTCCAGCTACGGCATGCGCGAGATCGCCACGGGGATCGGGCTGCTGACGGCGAAGGACCCGGCGCCCTGGGTCTGGGGCCGGGTCGGCGGCGATGCTCTGGACCTCGGCACCCTGGCCGCCGGCGTCGCCGGGCCGGACCGGGAGCGATCGGGCATCGCCTTCCTGGCGACGCTCGGGATCGCCGCATTGGATATCGCCTGCGCCCTGGCCCTGCAGCGGCCGTCCCGCCCGGCGATGGCGGCCTTCCGCAAGCGCAGCGGCCTGCCCAAGCCGCCCGGAGCGATGCGCGGCGCCGCCAGCGACTTCGTGGTGCCCGCCGATATGCGGACGCCTGAGGCGCTGCGCCCCTGGGGCAGCCGCTAGGCCCGGGGCGCCAGACCATGATCGGCGCCGCACCGATCATGGTCCAGGCTGTTGTTCCGCCACATGATGCACGCTTTTCGGTGAATGCACCTCAAGCGATCAGGCTCTAAATGACCTGATAGCGGGCCCGCGCCGCCCGCTCGATGGCGCCGGCGATCAGCCGGTCGAGATCCATGGCGATGCGGAAGTCCTGCAGGAATTGCAGTTCTTCCTGGGTCAGGTCGCCATCCGCCGCGGCAACCTCGCAGGCCAGCACATAGGCGGTCTCGCGCAGGCGGGAGGGCAGGGCATCGCGGATCAGGGTGCAGGCGCGATCCAGCCCATCGGTCTGGTCCAGCAGGGTCAGGCAGGTTTCGGTGACGCTGGAAATGCCGTTCGGGTGGAAGTCGCTGAAGGCCGGCAGGGTCTGCACCAGCCGCGACATCATGGCGAGCTCGGCATCCGACATGACACGGTCGGAGGCGGCCATCAGCACCATGGCGCAGACCAGCGCCTCCTGGGGGTTGAAACGGGTATTGGGCATGGGGCCTCGCTTTCCCGCGGTTGGTCGCGCGCCGGGCGGCTGGCGTCAACCGCCTGGCGCGTCACCCTTCTGCCAGGAAGCCGGACGCCGCAAGCGTCTAAAAAGGCCCGATACTGCCAGCGCCTAGATGGGCCCGGCGCTGGCAATGCCCAGGAACGCGCGGGTTTCAGCCACCACATCGGCGAGGCCGGTGCGGCGGGTGACGACGCCCTCCGGCAACCCGGCCAGCAGGCGGCTGGGGCAGGACCGGTCGAGCAGGACAAACACACCCTTGTCATCGGCACGACGGATCAGCCGGCCAAAGGCCTGGCGCAGCCGGTGCCGGGCCAGCGCATCGTCGTAGCCCTTCGGATCGCCGCCCGAGAGATGGATGCGGCGTTCCCGGTGCAGGATCGAGGGGCGCGGCCAGGGCACCCGGTCGAAGACCAGCAGCCGCAGCGACCGGCCCGGCACATCCACCCCATCCCGCATGGCATCGGTGCCGAGCAGGCAGGAATTCTCCTCCGCCCGAAAGACATCCACCAGGGTGGCATTGTCCATGGCGTCCATGTGCTGGGCGTATAGCGGGATGCCGGCCGCCTCCAGCCCGGCGGCCATGTGGCGGTGGCTGTCGCGCAGCCGGCGGATGGCGGTGAACAGGCCGAGCCCGCCGCCGCCGGAGGCCTGGAACAGCGCCTGCATCGCCGCGGCGACCTGGCCGGGGCGGGCCTTGTCCACGTCGGTCACCACGAAGGCGCGGGTATTGGCCGCATAATCGAAAGGCGAGGCGACGGCGGCGCGGATTGCCGGCATGGCCAGGTGGCTGGCGCCGGTGCGGGCCTCGGCGGCCAGCCAGGCGGCTTCCGGGTCATCGGCGAGGCTGGCGTCGTAGCCTCCCTTGTCGAGCAAGGTGGCCGAGGTGATGAGCAGGCCATGCGCCGGGGCGGCGACCGTCAATGCGAAGGGGGTGGTCGGGTCGAGCCAGTGGCGGTGCAGCCCGGCATCCACCTCGCGGCCCTCGCGCCGGGTCAGCGCCAGCCAATCCACGAAGGGGCGCCGCTCGCCGGGGGTGGGCGGCGCCGCATGCAGGGCGCGCAGCATGCCTTGCCAGGCGGCCAGCGGCAGCAGGGCGCGGCGCTCGATTCCCTTGGCGGCGGTTTCCAGCCGGATGCGGTCGGCGGTCTCCA
>JAQGIA010000326.1 GCA_028291445.1 Belnapia sp. | reverse complement strand
GCCGTCTTCCGCTCCCGCAGGAAGTGGAAGAACTCCACCCCCTCGCGCAGCCGCCGCACCAGCATCTGCCGGTCGCGGATCATCTCGCCGCAGATCGAGGCGATCTTCGGCGCCCGGAAATAGAACTTCCGGTAGAAGGCCTCGACCCCGTCGAAGATTTCCGTATGCGACAGATGCGGATAGGCCAGCGGGGCGATCTGCACGCCATGCGCATCGACGTATTCGGTATGCGCCGTGTCGAGCCAGCCTTCCTTCTGCGCCTGATCGAACAGGAAGGTCCCCGGATAGGGCGCCGCCAGCGAGACCTGCAGGGTATGCGGGTTGGTCTCGATGGCGAACCTGATCGTCTCCTGGATGGTCTCGGTCGTCTCGCCGGGCAGGCCGAGGATGAAGGTGCCGTGGATCATCACGCCCAGCTCGTGGCAGTCCTTGGTGAACTGCTTGGCGACCTCGATCCGCATGCCCTTCTTGATGTTGTGGAGGATCTGCTGGTTGCCGCTTTCATACCCGACCAGCAGCAGCCGCAGCCCGCCGTCCTTCAGCACCTTCAGCGTCTCGCGCGGGACATTCGCCTTGGCGTTGCAGGACCACGTCACGCCGAGCTTGCCCATCTCGCGGGCGATCGCCTCGGCGCGGGGCAGGTCGTCGGTGAAGGTGTCGTCGTCGAAGAAGATCTCCTTCAGGCCGGGGAAATTGTCCCGGATGTAGCGGATTTCCTCGATGACGTTGGCGACCGAGCGGGTGCGGTAGCGGTGCCCGCCCACCGTCTGCGGCCAGAGGCAGAAGGTGCAGCGGCTTTTGCAGCCACGGCCGGTGTAGATGCTGACATAGGGGTGCTTGAGGTAGCCGATGAAGTACTTCTGGTATTCCAGGTCCCGCTTATAGACCGGGGAGACGAAGGGCAGGCTGTCCATGTCCTCCAGCACCGGCCGGTTGGGGTTGTGGACCAGCACGCCTTCCTTGTTGCGCCATGAGAGGCCCTGGATGGCGCCCCAGTCGCGGCCCTCGGCCACTTCCTTCACCGTGAAGTCGAACTCGTTGCGGGCCACGAAGTCGATCACCGGCGCGTCGCGCAGGCTCTCGGCCGCCTGGACCGCGACCTTGGCGCCGATCATGCCGACCTTGAGCGACGGGTTCTCCGCCTTCAGGCGCTCGGCCACCTTCACATCCGAGGTGAAGCTCGGCGTCGAGGTGTGCAGCACCAGCAGGTCCTTGTCCCGCACCATGGGCACGATATCGGCCAGCGTCTGCTTGTGCGGCGGCGCATCGACCAGCTTCGACCCCTCGACCAGGGCGGCCGGCTGGGCCAGCCAGGTCGGGAACCAGAAGCTCTTGATCTCCCGCTTGGCCTGGTAGCGGGAGCCCGCGCCGCCATCGAAACCGTCGAAGGAAGGGGCCTGGAGGAACAGGGTGCGCATCATCGGCTCAGGAATCCCCAACACTGCAAGCTTGTCTCGCGCAAGCCCGGTAGTTCACGCCTCGACCATGCTGCCATCGGGCCGCATGCGATACCGCCGGCCGCGCCACGTTACCGTGCCCCGAGCCAGCCCAGCCCCCCATATAGCGAAGGAGAGCACGTCGCGCAGTGGGAGAAGCAGAATTCTGCCAAAGCGCCAAGGCCGGCCCAGCAGCCGGTCCATCGCCAGGGCCAGCGTCAGCCGCGCCGCCAGGGCCAGCAGCAGCGGCGGCAGGCCCCAGCTCCAGGGCAATAGCGCTGCCGCCAGCAGGCCGGTGACCAGCGGATAGGTCACTCCCATCCCGGCATAGCCGGCCGGGTCCAGCAGCCGCAGGGTCCGCGCCCAGCGCAGCTCGTGCCGCAGCAGGCTAGCGAGGCCCGGCTCCGCCATCCGGTGCTCGGGCAGCACCGGCGCCACCTCCACCCGCAGCCCGAGCCGGCGGACCGCCGCACCCAGCGCATGATCATCCGCCAGCACCCCGGCCAGTGTCTCGAAGCCGCCCAGGCGCGCGAGGGTTTCCGCCCGCAAGGCCATGGTGGCGCCGTAACAGCCGTTGGCCCGGCCCATCGCCTCGCCCAGGCAGGCATTGGGCAGGAATTGCCAGTCGATCCCGAGCGCCGCCAGCCGCGACCACAGCCCGGCATCGGCCGGCTCGCCGCGATAGAGGCAGGTCACCAGCCCCACCGCGGGATCGGCCAGCGACGCCGTCACCGCGGTCAGCCAGCCGGGCGGCATCCGCATATCGGCATCCGCCACCACCAGCACGCCATGCCGGGCCTCGGCCGCCAGGTTCACCAGCTGGGATACCTTGCGGTTCGGCCCGTGCTGCCGGTCGTTCACCAGCAGCCGGGCCACCGCATCGGGCCGGTCGGCCATGGCCGCCGTCGCTGCCGGCCCGGCGGTATCCGCCGCCTGGGCCATGCCGAACAGCACCTCGACCGGCGCCGCATGAACCTGGGCCAGGGTCGCCGCGAGGTTCTCCCGCAGCCCGGGCTCTGCGCCGTGCAGCGGCTTCAGGATGGACACCGGCAGGGCAGGGGCCTGGCGCGGCAGCTGCCGGCCGAACCGCCAGGCGGCCCGCGCCGCCAGCAGCGCCGTGACCGAACCGGCCAAGGCCAGCAACGCCGCCAGCAGCCCAAGCACCAGGATCAGCGGCTCAACCATGCCGTCGCCGGAATGTCGGTCGCGCCGCGTCCCCGCTTCGGGCTAGCTTGCCGTTCCCCCTGCTGGTTGTCCGCATGTCCCGCATGACCGCCCCTAATTTGATCCTGATCCTGCTGCTTGCCGCCTGCGCTACGCAGGGACCGCCGGCATCCCGCCAACTTGCCGCCGCCAGCGGGCGCGACGCCATCGCCTCCGACGCGAGCGGCAGCGCCCCGCCGGTGGTGGTCACCGCCCCCACCGACCCGACCGATCCGCTGGAAGCCACCAATCGCCAGGTCCTCGACTTCAACCTGAAGCTGGATGATGCGGTGTTCCGGCCGCTGGCGGTCTTCTACCGCGACTCGCTGGGCAATTGGACCCGCACCCGCATCCGCACCCTGCTGGCCAACCTCAACGAGCCCGCCGCCGCCGCCAATAGCCTGTTGCAAGGCCGTCCGCAGGAGGCCGCGACGACCACCCTGCGCTTCGTCTTCAACAGCACCGCCGGCATCGGCGGGTTGTTCGACTTGGCGCAATTCGGCGGCCCGCCGCGGGCGGTGCGCGACTTCGGCGAGACGCTGCATGTCTGGGGCCTGCCCGACGGGCCCTACCTCATGGTCCCGGTCCTCGGTCCCTCGAACCCCCGCGAGCTGACCGGCAGCATCGCCGACGGCTTCCTGAATCCGTTCAACTACCTCATTCCGATCGGCCCCAACCTGGGCCGCGGCGCGGTGGAAGGTCTCGACAAGCGGGAACAGAACATCGAGACGCTCGACGAAATCCGCAACGGCTCGCTCGATGTCTATGCCCGGCTCCGCAGCCTCTGGCAGCAGCATCGGGATGCCGAGCTGGGCCGCACCTCGGCCGCCGGCAGCCTGGAGGTGCTGGATGACCCGGGCGCCACGCCGCGCTGACGCGAGGCTTGGATTCCATTATATTGGAATATAGGATGCGCCGATGAGCGCATCGGCCATCGATTTCGAGACCCGCATCGGCGACCGCATCCATGCCCTGCGCGCCGCGCGCGGCCTGACGCTGAAGGCGCTGGCCGGGCGGGCCGCGGTCAGCCGCGCCATGCTGTCGCGGATCGAGCGGGGCGAATCGAGCCCCACCGCGCATCTGCTGAACAAGATCTGCAACGGCCTCGGCATCACCCTCGCGGCCCTCTTCGCCGCGGCGGAGGCCCCCGCCGGGACGGTGACGGAGACCCTCGCCGGGACGGCGGCGGAGGCCTCGGCCGGGACGGCGACGGAAGCCCCCGCCGGGACGGCGAAGGAAGCCCCTGCTGGGCCGCCGGCGGCCGTGGCCATCACCCGGCGGGCCGGCCAGCCGCTGTGGCGCGACCCGGCCAGCCACTACCTGCGCCGCCAGGTGGCCCCGCCCGGTACCGGCTCCCCGGTCGAGATCGTCGAGGTCGAATTTCCCGGCCATGGCGAGGTCGCCTTCGATGCCCAGGACCTGCCCGGCACCGACCAGCACATCTGGGTGCTGGACGGCCGGCTGGAGCTGGCCCTGGGCGACGAGGAATTCCAGCTGGACCAGGGCGACTGCCTCCGCATGCGCTTCGGCGCGCCCATCCGCTTCCGCAACCCGATGGCCAGGCCGATCCGCTACGCCGTCATCCTCGGCCACGGAGGCCCCCCATGAGCGACACCACAACGATTCGCGCGGTGGACGCGGCGGAGGCGGCGCGTCGCCTGCCCGAACTGGCCGCCATCCTGATGGATGCGGTGACGCATGGCGCCTCGGTCAATTTCATGGCCGGCTTCACCGCCGCAGAGGGAGCCGCCTTCTGGCGCGCCCAACTGCCGGGTTTCGCCGCCGGGGAACGCCGATTGCTGGTCGCCGAGGCAGGCGGGCGGATCCATGGGACGGTGGTGCTGAGCCTCGCCCATCAGCCCAATGCGCCGCACCGGGCCGAGATCGGCAAGATGCTGGTGCATTCCCTTGCCCGCCGGCGGGGCATCGGCCGCCGGTTGCTGGCCGCGGCCGAGGCGGCGGCCCAGGCAGCCGGCCGGACTTTGCTGCTGCTGGACACCGAAAGCGGCAGCGCCGGCGAGCTGCTGTACCGCAGCTGCGGCTGGATCGAGGTCGGCCGGGTGCCCGACCATGCCTTCACCCCGGCTGGGCGGCTGGCCGAGACCACCCTCTTCTGCAAATCGCTCGGCCCGCACCGATCCCCGGGCGACGCCGCGACGGAGCATTGAAGCCGATGGCCGAAACGCCCGCCCCCGGCCACAACGGCGGCCCGCCGCTGGAGGAGGACCCCGACGCCGCCTGGCGGCTCTGGGTCTGGAAGCGGGCGAAGAAACGCGCCTGGGCCGCCCCGCCCGAGATCGCGCTCCGCCGTCTGGCCCGGGCGGAGGAACTGGGCATGAGCTACCGGGAGTACACGCTGGAGATCCTGGAACGCGGCCGCTACCTCTGACGCCTGGCCCGGCCAACCGCCGCCTTGGCTACCGCCGCCTTGGCTACCACCGCCCTGGCTACCACCGCCCTGGCCGCCGCCACCCCCGCCGCCGTCAGTGCGACCGCCGCCGGCACCGCCAGCGCGTCGCCGCCCAGCCGCGCATCCAGCGCCGCGCCCAGCGTCGCCCCCGCCACCAGCGCGGCC
>JAQGIA010000324.1 GCA_028291445.1 Belnapia sp. | reverse complement strand
GGTACATGGTGCCGGCGACCGAGGCGAGCGCCGCGCCGATGACGAAGGTCAGGCTGATGGTGCGGTCGGTGTCGATCCCGAGCAGCGAGGCCATCTTGCGGTCCTGCTCGCAGGCCCGCATGGCCCGCCCGAGCGGCGTCCGCGTCACCAGCACGGTGAAGACCGCCAGCACCGCCAGGGTCACGCCGATGATCAGCATCTGGGTATAGGCGAGCTGCACCACGAAGCCGCCCTCGCGCATCACCTCGATGCCGCCGCTGACCAGCTGCTCCATCGGCTTGACCCGGGCGCCCTGGCTGACCTGGACGTAGTTCTGCAGCACGATCGACAGGCCGATGGCCGAGATCAGTGGCGCCAGCCGGAAGCTGCCGCGCAACGGCCGGTAGGCGATCCGCTCCACCGCCCAGCCATAGATCCCGGTGATGACGACCGAGATCAGCAGCACCAGCAATATGCCGGCCGGCCCGCCCATGATCCCCCCCATGGACAGCAGCAGCACCGCGATCAGCGAGACGAAGGCGCCGATCATGAAGACATCGCCATGGGCGAAATTGATCATGCCGATGATGCCGTAGACCATGGTGTATCCCACCGCGATCAGGCCATAAATCATCCCCAGACTGATCCCGTTGATCAGCTGCTGCAACGCATAGGCCAAGGGTTTCTCCCGCACGCCAATCCCCGTGGCCGGCAGGCTAGGCCAGCCGCTCCGCGCCGGGATAGCGAAATTGGCCGCCCACCTTGCCGCCTCCATGCCCCGGCGCGATGATCCTGCCCTGAGTTTGGGCGGGGAGAACCATAGATGCCATCCGATACGACATTGCCGGCCGATGACGGCCGCTCCGGCCGCCTGCCGCCGATCCCCGAAGCGGCGATGACGGCCGAGCAGCGCCGGGTCGCCGCCGCCATCGCCAGCGGTCCGCGCGGCGGGCTGCGCGGACCCTTCCCGGCGATGCTGCGCAGCCCGGAGGTGGCGGAGCGCTTCCAGAAGCTCGGCGAATACCTCCGCTTCAACAGCTCCATCCCGCCGGCGCTGAACGAGCTGGCGATCCTCATCACCGCCCGCGCCTGGTCCGCGCAATACGAATGGTACGCCCACCACCTGCTGGCGATGAAGGCCGGCCTGCCGGATGCCATCGCCCAGGACGTGGCCGCCGGCCGCCGTCCCGCGGGCATGGATGCGGACCAGCGCATCATCCACGACTTCTGCGTGGAATTGCACACGACGAAGTTCGTCGGCGACGCGAATTACGCCGCGCTGCGCGATCGCTTCGGCGAACAGGGCGTGGTCGATGTGATCGCCGTCAGCGGCTACTACGTGGCGGTGGCGATGACCTTGAACGTCGCCCAGGTGCCGCTGCCGCCCGGCGTCCCGGTGCCATTGCCGCCGCTTTAAGCAACCGCTTCAGAATGATCCGGTCGCCGTTCGCTGCGTTGCAGCGAACGGCATGAAACCGATCAGATCCCTCCTCGTCTGCGCCGCCCTGTCGTTGGGCGGCTGTTCCTTCGGCGTCGGCCCGCAGCGGCTCGACATCGACCAGCTCGGCTATGCGACCACTTTGGGGGAGGGGCTGAAGCGGCAGATGCTGCTGAACATGGTCCGGCTGCGCTATGCCGATGTGCCGGCCTTCGTCTCGGTCACCCAGATGATCTCGGGCTCTACGCTGCAGAGCACGGCGCAGCTGGGGCTCAATGCCTATACCAATGCGGCGCCGGGCAATTTCGTCACCGCCGCCGGCACGGTGCAGTACACGGACCGGCCGACCTTCACCTTCACCCCGGTCACCGGCGATCAATTCGCCCAATCCTACCTGCGGCCCCTGGCGCCGGCCGAATTGCTGTCGCTCGCGCAGAGCGGCGCGCCGATCGACCTGCTGTTCCGCATCGGCGTGCATTCGGTGAATGGCCTGGCCAACGAGGCGACCCACAGCGGCGCCTCGCAGCAGGCCGCGGGCGGCTTCCAGGAATTGATGCGGACCCTGGTCGAGATCCAGCACGCCGGTGCGCTCGGCCTGCGCTTCGAGCGGCATGGCCAGGGTCCGGGCCAGACGACCAAGGTCTTCCTGTTGCTGGACGACAGCCAACCGGGGCTGCGGTCCCGGATCAGGGATGCTCGGCGCCTGCTGGGCGCCGGCCCGGCGGCGCGGGAGCTGGAGGTGGTCTATGGCCGCAGCCGTGGCCGGCAGGACCAGGTGGTGGTGCTGACCCGGTCCATGCTGCAGGTGCTGTATGAATTCGGCACCCAGATCGAGGTGGCGGAGGCGGATGTCACGCGCGGCGAAACCGGCCCGACCGGTCAGGGCGACCCGCGCGACCGGGTGATGCGGGTCCGCCAGGGCACCCATGCGCCGGCCGATGCCTATGCCGCCGTCGTCTATCGCGGCCGCTGGTTCTGGATCGATGCCGCCGACCTGCGCTCCAAGACCGCCTTCACCTTCGCCTATATCCTGCAGGTGCTGGCCGAAAGCGGCCGCAGCCAGGTGGCGCCGGTGGTCACCATTCCCGCGCAATGACCCTGCCATGATCCCGCAGGGCAGGTTGACCCATCGCCTGCCACGGCTAGGCTGGCCACGGGTTCAATGAAGCCCGCCTTCCAAGGCGGGCAGGGGGAGGGGCTGTTGCAGCACCAGCATTCGACGGGCGACCGGAAACCTTCGGCGTGAGTACACCCGAGCCGCACCGCGGCGTGAGTACACCCGAGCCGCTCCGCGGCGTGACCGCACCCGAGCCGCTCCGCGATCCCGAATCCCTGCGGCGGCTGCTTTCGCCCCGCAGCGTCGCCGTGGTCGGCGTCTCGGCCGACCCGATCGGCTTCGGTGCCCGCAGCATCTCCAACATGAAAAACTTCACCGGCCCGGTCTGGGCGGTGAACCCGAAATACGCCGGCCAGGAACTGCACGGCTACCCCTGCTACGGGACCATCGCAGACCTGCCGGAAGCGCCCGATTGCGTGCTGCTGGCCTTGCCGCGCACCGGCATCATGGCGGCGGTCAAGGCCTGCATCGCCAAGGGCGTGGGCGGGATCATCGCCTTCGCCTCCGGCTATGGCGAGACGGGACTCGAGGAGCGCATCGCCGAGGAGGAATTGCTGCGCGAGACCTGCCGCGCCGCAGGCCTGCCGTTGGTGGGCGTCAATTGCCTCGGTATCGTCGACCATGTGCTGAAGGCCGGCGTCACCTTCATGCCGGAATACCCACGGATGACCGCGCCGCCCGGCGGCGTCGCCATCACCAGCCAATCCGGCGCGCTGGGCTACGCGCTGATGCAGGCCGCCGAGCGTGGCTTCTCGGTCTGCCACATGACCACCGCGGGCA
>JAQGIA010000298.1 GCA_028291445.1 Belnapia sp. | reverse complement strand
AGCGGCGCAAGCTGCCCTTCCTGGTCGAGGTCAACGCGCCGCTCGCCGAGGAACGCAGCCGCTTCGGCAACCTCCGCCTGCACCAACTGGCGCGCTGGTCGGAGCGCTTCGTCTGGCGCGCCGGCAGCCGCGTGCTGCCGGTGACCGCGGTGCTGGCCGGGCATGTCGCCGCCGCCGGCGTGCCGCCCGCGCGCATCGCCGTGGTGCCGAATGGAATCGACCTCGAGGAATTCGCCGAAAGCCCGCCGGATGTGCCGCGCGATCCGCTGACGCTCGGCTTCGTCGGCTTCGTGCGGGACTGGCATGGGCTGGATGGCGTGGTCCGCGCCATCGCCGCCTGGCAGGGCAGCCCGCGCCTGGCGCTGCTGGTGGTGGGCGAGGGGCCGGCGCGACCGGGGCTGGAGGCGCTCGCCGCTGAACTCGGGATCGCCGACCGGGTGCGCTTCACCGGCCTTGCCGAACGGCATGCCATCCCGGGCCATGTCGCCCTGTTCGATGTGGCGCTGCAGCCAGCCGCGGTCGCCTATGCCTCGCCGCTGAAGGTCTTCGAATACATGGCCGCCGGCCGGGCCATCGTTGCCCCCGACCAGCCCAACCTGCGCGAGGTGCTGGAGCACGACCGCACCGCGCTGCTGTTCGACCCCGCGGTGCCGGGGGCGATGTGGGCAGCGGTGGTCCGGCTGGCCGGCGACCCGGCGCTGCGCGCCCGGCTCGGCGCCGCGGCCCGGGCCGAGATCATCGCCGCCGACCGCACCTGGGCGGGCAATGCCCGGCGCGCCGTGGCATTGGCCGAGGCGGCGATCGCGGAAGGCGGCTGAATTTCAGCGCGACCGCGCCCGGCCCTTCCAGCGGCACCACCGTCCCGCTGAGCGTATTGCCGACCAACTCCGCCGGCGTGGCGCTGCGATTGCGGACGAAGACGGTGCTGCCCGCCAGCAGGTTCTCGAAGCGGTTGCCCTCCACCCGAAGGCTATTGGTGGGCAGGGTCACGCCCTCGAGGCCGATGGCGATGGTAGTTCCCCAATTGCCCGAGCGCGGGCCCTTCCGCAGCGTATTCCCCCGCACCAGCAGGTCGCCGCCATTGGGCACGTCGATGAGGTAGCTCGCATTGCCCTCAGGCGTGTCGAGGATCTGGCTGTCCAGCACCTCGGTCCGCGCGGCGCGTGACTTCACGTGGTGGCAGACACGGGTGCCCTCGAAGCGGCTGCGGCGGATGGTCAGCCGGGCCAGTGCATTGACGTAGATCCCGTGCGCGCAGGCATGGCCGGGCAGCAGCGCGCCATTGCCGATGAAGACGCTGTCCTCGATCAGCATGGTCGCCGCCGGCATCGATGCCGCGAGGATGCCGTTCTCGTTGCCCTCGAAGCGGCTGCGGCGAATGGCCAGGTCGCCGCCCTCGGCGCGGATGCCGGCGCCATTGCCCTCGAGCGAGCCGGCACCGCGGAAGGTGAGGCCGGTGATGGTGATGCGCGGCGCGGCGATGACGAACAGCGCCTTGCCGCCGCAGATCGGGCCGCTGATTACGACCGGCCCGCCGGGAGCGGCGGCGATGGTGACGCCGGGCGTCCGCCAGATGGCGCAATCCGTATACTGCCCTGGGGCGATCAGCACGGTATCGCCTTCCCGGGCGTTGGCCGCCGCTTCGCTCGGCCGGGTGAAGCGCTCGGCCGGGCCCACCTTCAATGACATCCCCGTCGGCGGCGGCCGGACCAGGGCTGGCTGGGCCGGGGCCGGACCGGCGAGGCCCAGGATCAGGGTCAGCAGCAACGGGACAAGAGAGAGGCGCATGGGACCCTTCGTCGCCTGGTGGTGCGGTGAGGATAGCGCGGAATGCAGCCCGGCCCGCCGACCACTTGGCCCTGGCAGTCATGTCGAAGCATTTTACAGCGGCTGCGGTCGGGACCAGGCGCCGAAGTGTAAACCTTTGCTAAACCAAGAAGTTTTCCGCTGGCCCTGGTTTTGCTTGGGCGAAACTGCGCTGCGTGCAGCTTTGCCCGGCGTAGAGCCGCTTGGCTGGGGAAAGTCTTGGAACATATGGTCCGTCGCGCTTGTTTTGAAACAATTACAGTTTGAATGCCCAGCCTCGCCGCAGCCGTCGACTGCTGGACGCCATACTGGCCGCCGTCCACCGGGCCTGCGACGGAGGCCAACTCAAGACTGCCGCCAAGTTGTTGCGACTGGCCGAGGAGAGCATGGCTGCGGAGCCGGACGTACGGCGGCGCCAGCAGGACCTATGGGCTCTCATCGCCGGCTATGAGCGGCTTTGGCACCTGACCCACGACACCTGGGGTGAGGGCCGGTCCCTCAGCTTCCGATACGACCACACGGGTCACTGACCAGCGGTGAAGCCGTTGTGAGACGGCGTCTGAATTTGATTTTTTGAATATAATTCGATACGAAAAAAGTATGATAACGCATAATATTTCCTGGTTTTTCTTGTTAGAGCTATTGCATGGAGCAATTGTATCTTGAATATTTTGAATTGGTCTGGTGTTAATGACGCCCTCCGGGGAACGTGATGATTGCCTTGTTGCTGTCTTGCCTGATCCATTGTGGCAATTCTGCCCAGCGCT
>JAQGIA010000291.1 GCA_028291445.1 Belnapia sp. | reverse complement strand
AGCGATTCCGGGCTGAGCTGCTTGGAGGGCAGGCCGGAGGCCTTGGCGCGGTCGAGGAAGTGGCGCGCCAGCAGCGGGATATCCTCCAGCCGCTCCCGCAGCGGGGGCAGCCGGATCGGCACGACGTTGAGGCGGTAGAAGAGATCCTCGCGGAACAACCCCTGGCGGATCGACTGGCGCAGGTCGCGGTGGGTGGCGGCGACGATGCGGACATTGGCCTTGATCGGGTTGCGGCCGCCGACGGTGGTGAACTCGCCCTCCTGGAGGACGCGCAGCAGCCGGGTCTGCGCCTCGGGCGGCATGTCGCCGATCTCGTCGAGGAACAGGGTACCGCCGGCGGCCTGCTCGAAGCGGCCGATGCCGCGGTTGAGCGCGCCGGTGAAGGCGCCACGCTCATGGCCGAACAGCTCGCTCTCGATCAGCTCGCGCGGGATCGCCGCCATGTTGATCGCGACGAAAGGCCCGCCGCGGCGGCGTCCGTAGTCGTGCAGGGCGCGGGCCACCAGCTCCTTGCCGGTGCCCGATTCGCCGGTGATCATCACCGTGAGGTCGGTGGTGGTGAGCCGGGCGACGGTCCGGTAGATTTCCTGCATCGCCTGGCTGCGGCCGACCAGCGGCAGCTTCTCCTCGGGCTCCTCGTCATCGGCCGGCGCCGGGGCCTGCGGCGCCGCCAGAGCGCGCTCCACCACCGCCAGCAATTCCTTCAGGTCGAAGGGCTTCGGCAAATATTCGAAGGCGCCGCGCTGGGCGGCCTTCAAGGCGGTCATGAAGGTGGATTGGGCGGACATCACCACCACCCGCAGGTCCGGGCGGATGCGCTTGATGCGGGGGACGAGGTCCAGCCCGTTCTCGTCCGGCATGATGACATCGGTGATGACGAGGTCGCCCTCGCCATCCTCGACCCAGCGCCACAGGGTGGAGGCGGAGGAGGTGGCACGCACCTGGTAGCCGGAGCGGCCGAGCGCCTGGCTGAGCACGGTGCGGATGGCCCGGTCGTCGTCGGCGATCAGGATGGTGCGGCTATCGGTCATGAACGATCCTTGATGCGCGGCAGATCGCCGATACGCAGCCCGGCGGGGGGCATCGCCAGCGAGAGGCGGAAGATGGTCCGGCCGGGCCGGCTGTCGCATTCGATCAGACCGCCCAGGTCGGCCACCAGCTTGGCCACCAGCGCGAGGCCGAGCCCCTGCCCGCCCCGCTTGGTGGTGACGAATGGCTCGAACAGCGTGGCGCGGACCGGCTCGGGGATCCCTGGGCCATTGTCGCGGACGATGACCTGCAGGGGCACGTGCACCCGCTCGTTGCTGCCGGGCACGGCGATGCGGACGCCATGGTGGTAGGCGGTGGCGAGGATGATCTCGCCGCCCACCGGATTGACCGCCTCGGCGGCGTTCTTCACCAGGTTCAGCAGCACCTGCACCAGCAGGTCGCGGTTGCCCCAGACCAGCGGCAGGGAGGGGTCGTACTCCTCGGCGATGCGGAGATGCGCGGCGAAGCCGGTCTGCGCCACCCGCCGCACATGATCGAGCACCTGATGGATATTGACCGGAGCCAGCTCGACCGGATGGTCGGAGAACATGTCCATCCGGTCGACCAGGTTGCGGATGCGGTCGACCTCGTCCTGGATCAGCACGCAAAGCTCGCGGTCGCCCTCGCTGGCGCCCTGTTCGAGCAGTTGCGCGGCGCCGCGGATGCCGGACAGCGGGTTCTTCACTTCGTGGGCGAGCATCTCCGCCATGGCCGAGGCGCCGCGCGCCGCGCCGAGGAAGTTGAGCTGGCGGTTCATCATCTGCGCGGTCGAGCCATCCTGCAGCGTCAGCACCACGGCGCCGGCCATCTCCGGCAGTGGCGCACCATGGGCGGCGACGCCGCGGCGGCTGAGCCGCGGGCTATCCAGCAGCAGGTCGTGGTCGGAAACCGGGGCCTCGTGCTGGCGGACCTGGGCCAGCAGGGCGAAGAGCCGGCTGTCGGGCGGCAGCAGGTCGCCGAGGCGCATCGCCGCCAGCGTGCCGAACGACAGCTGGAAGAACAGCTCCGCCGCCTGGTTGACGTAGCGGAAGCGGTCCTCGACATCGAGCACGATGGCCGGCATCGGCAGCGCGCCGAGGATGGCGGCGCAATCGGGCAGCGGCAAAGGGATCGGCCGCACCGGCGGCGGCAGGCGGCCGCGCGCCCGGGTGGCGAAGGCCTCGCTCATGCGGCCATCTTATCATGGCCGAGGGCGTGGAAGCGGGCGCGGGCCGCCTCCAGCCCGAGGTCGAGCAGCGGCCGGTAGAAGGCCTCGATCGCCGCGGCGACCTCCGAGGCCTGCTCGACCCGGTTGATGCCGGAGCGGAATTCGGCCGATCCGGGCAGGCCCTTCGAGTACCAGGCGATGTGCTTTCGCGCGAGGCGAACGCCGGTCTGGGTGCCGTGATGCGACAGCATGTCCGCGTAATGCTCCAGCAGGGTCGCCAGCTGCTCCGCAAGGCTCGGCTCGGCCGGCTCCCGGCCGGTGGTCAGGTATTCGGCCACCTGGCGGGGAAACCAGGGTCGGCCATAGCAGCCGCGGCCGATCATCACCCCATCGGCGCCCGAGCGGCGCAGCGCCTCGGCGGCGTGCTGGGGGGTCAGGATATCGCCGTTCACCAGCACCGGGATGCGGACGGCATCCTTCACCAGCCGGACGAAATCCCAATCGGCGGTGCCGGTATAGAGCATCTGCCGGGTCCGGCCATGGACGGTGACCAGCCGGATCCCGCAATCCTCGGCGATGCGGGCGAGCTTCGGCGCATTCAGCGAGGCGTGGTCCCAGCCCATCCGCATCTTGAGGGTGACCGGCACCGGGACCGCCCTGACCACCGCCTCGAGGATGGCGGCGGCACGGATCTCGTCGCGCATCAGCGCGCTGCCGGCCTGCTGGCCGAGCGCCACCTTCTTCACCGGGCAGCCGAAGTTGATGTCGATGATGGCGGCGCCCCGGTCGGCGGCGAGTCTTGCCGCCTCGGCCATCACCGCCGGCTCGCAGCCGGCGAGCTGGACGGCGGAGGGCGCGCCGAAGCCATCGACCTCGGCCATCTTCAGGGTCTGCCGGTTCTCCCGCACCATGGCCTGGGAGGCGATCATCTCGCTGACCACCATGCCGGTGCCGAGCTGCCGGGCCAGGCGGCGGAACGGCAGGTCGGTCACGCCCGACATGGGGGCAAGGTAGACCGGCACGGCAATGCGGATGCCGCCCACCATGATAGGGGGCAATCCGCTTGGATCGCAGGCATTCTCGGCGATGGGGGCCTGAGGGGCGGGCATGTCAATGCTCATGATTTGGGCAAACTAGGGGAAATGCGGCGCCGCGGCAACGCGCCTCCGGCAGATAGCTGAGAGACGTCCCAATATGGTGCATTGCGATGGGAGAAAAGTGCCGGCCAGGGAGTGGGCCGGGGGCGGACGGATTTCGCTGCCCGCGGATCTGCATTAGCTTCCGGCCGATGAGCATCGCCGCACTCCTGATGGCCGCCGGCAGCGGCACCCGCTTCGGCGCGTCGCAGCCGAAGCAATATCTGCCCCTGCTGGGCCGGCCGGTGATCCGCCATGCGGCGGAAGCGCTGCTGGCCGGGGGCGCCGTGACCCTGCTGCAGCCGGTCTGCGCCGCCGGCGAGGAGGCACGGGTCGCGGCCCTGCTGGCGGGGCTGCCCGGGCTGCTGCCGCCGGTGGCGGGGGGCGAAACCCGGCAGGCCAGCGTCCGCCGCGGGCTCGACTCGCTGGCGCAGCGCGATCCGGTGCCGGAGGTGGTGCTGGTGCATGACGCGGCGCGGCCGGTGGTGCCGGCCGGGACCATCGCGGCATTGCTAGCGGCGCTGGACCAGGCCTCGGCGGCGATCCCGGCGCAGCCGGTGGCGGATACGCTGAAACGCGCGGCCGATGGGATCATCGCCGAGACGGTGCCGCGGGCCGGGCTGTATCGGGCGCAGACCCCGCAGGCCTTCCGCTTCGGGGCGCTGCTGGCGGCGCATCGGGCGGCCCGGGCGGAAGCGACGGATGATGCGCAGCTGATGGAGCTTTCGGGCGAAGCGGTGCGGCTGGTCGCAGGATCGGAGACGAATGTGAAGATCACCTTTCCCGAGGATCTCGACCGGGTGGCGGCCCAGATGGGACACAAGCTGCTGCCGCGGATCGGCACCGGCTTCGACGTCCACCGGATCGAGGCGGGGCGGCCGATGGTGCTTTGCGGCGTGGTGGTGCCCTGCGAGTTCGGGCTCGAAGGCCATTCGGATGCGGATGTCGGCATCCATGCGCTGTGCGATGCGATCTACGGCGCCCTGGCGGAAGGCGATATCGGCCGCTGGTTCCCGCCCAGCGAGCAGCGCTGGAAGGGTGCCGACAGCGCGCAATTCCTGGTCCATGCCGCCTCCAGGGTCGCGGCGCGGGGCGGCGTCATCGCCAATGTCGACGTGACCCTATTGTGCGAAAGGCCGAAGATCGGTCCGCATGCCGCGGCGATGCAGGCCAGGCTGGCGGCGCTGCTAGGGGTGGATATCGGCAAGGTC
Organism: Belnapia sp.; assembly: GCA_028291445.1. Taxonomy (GTDB): domain Bacteria; phylum Pseudomonadota; class Alphaproteobacteria; order Acetobacterales; family Acetobacteraceae; genus Belnapia. Next base: position 1,558 of record JAQGIA010000291.1, on the reverse strand, counting down.
GGGGTGAAGGCGACGACGACCGAGCGGCTGGGCTTCACCGGGCGCGGCGAGGGCATCGCGGCGCAGGCGGCGGCGATGCTGCTGGTACCAGGCTAAATCCGGCTCAATCGCGCTCAAATTCCGCTGCCTTGGCGGATGAAGACTGGGCCGCAACCAATTGAAGTCGGGGCATAAAGCCGAAGCAGGAATATAATTTAAAGCGGTTTAGGCGCGGAGCGGCGCAGCGGCTTGGCGGCATTCGGAACGTAGCATGAACATAATGTATTGGCAACAGGTCAGCGGTTGGCGGCCTTGTTGGTGCCGACATTCTCATGCCACTCCACCGGCATGCCGTCCCAGCTGGTGATCTGCTTGCCGGGCCAGCGCTTGCGGATATGGACGACGAAGCCGTCGGCGGTGGCCTCGACATGGCCGGTCTTGCCATCGGTGAGGCGGAGGTGCTGGGCGAGCGCCTCGGCCTGGTCCTGCATGTAGCTGTCGGTCATCGGCGGTGGTCTCCCAGTATGGCATCCAGCATGGCATCGGTTGGTCGTGGCAACGCGGGCATCCTCGCATGGATCGCCGCAACGTGCCGCGTCGGGGCGGCTTTGGGTAGCCGGATGGTCTGGAGAAGATGGAAATGCAGGCGCTGACGGACGCCGGGTCCCGGCAGGTGGAGGAAATCGCCGCGCGCCATGGCGTGAGCCGGGCAGCGGCGCTGGCCCTGTTGGAGGCGCTGGCGGCGGGGGGCGGGCGGATGGCGCAGTTCAGCCATCCGGAGCTGGGCGGCCTGGGGCAATGGTCCCATGGCGGGATGATCATGATCGGCGACATGTTCAACGCGGGCCTGCGGCAGCGGGTCGCGGCGCTGTGCGAGGCATTGGCCGGGCTGCTCGAAGGCGGCGGCGGACTGGCGCCGGTGCCGGAGGCGGATTGGTGGCCGGCGGGGCTGGGCCGGCCGGCGGCGGCCGGGGCGCAGAATGATATGCGCTACGCCTGGTTCCCGGCGGCGCGGCGGCTGGTGCTGCGTCAGGAAGGGCGGGTGCGGGTCTATGACACGGCGAGCACCGGATCAGCGGCGTGGCGCAGCAGCAGGGGGGTGGCCAATCGGTGACCTTTACCGGCGAGACCGGGCCGGTGCGGCTGGAGGCGCTGCGCGAGATCACCGCGGAAGCCGCCGCACCAGCGGGGGATCCGCTGGAACGCATCCGGCAATTGGCGGAGCTGCATCGGGAGGGGATCCTGACCGAGGCGGAGTTCCAGGCAAAGAAGTCGGAATTGCTCGGACGGGTCTAGAACAGCGCCCAACCCGCGGCTCCCAAGGACCCTTTGGCCTTTGGTGGGTCCGGGGAGGGCAAGCCCTCCCCGGCTGTCACCCCACCCGTTCCAGCACGCTGACGTAATTCGCCACCGCCGCCCCGCCCATGTTGAACACGCCTCCCAGATCCGCCTTGGGCAATTGCAGCGCCCCGGCGGTGCCGGTGAGCTGCATGGCCGTCAGCACATGCATGGAGACGCCGGTGGCGCCGATCGGGTGGCCCTTGGCCTTGAGCCCGCCGGAGCGGTTGACCGGCAGCCT
>JAQGIA010000241.1 GCA_028291445.1 Belnapia sp. | reverse complement strand
TGGTGGAGGATGGGCTGGCCGTGGCCGGTCCCAATGGTCCGCGCCCGGTCGCCGCCGCCGATCTGCCCCCCGCCGCTGGGATCTGGCGCCAGGTGCTGCTGGAGCAGCCGGTGCTGGCGCAGGACCTCGCCTGGGCTGCCCTGGCCGCGGAGCAATTGCCGCTGGCGCTGGCGCACCGGCTGGCGGGGGAAGCCGGCCCGCCGCCACCGGCCTCGGCCGCGGGGCTCGACCGGCTGGCCCAGGTGCTGGCCGAGGCCGTCGCCAGCTTTGCCGCCGGCTGGCCGATGGGGCGGCCGCTGCGGGTACTGGAGGTCGGCGCCTGCGCCGGGCCGCTGACCGCGCGGCTGGCCCAGGCTTTGGCCGGCTCCGGCCGCCGCGTGGTGCTGACCGCCGCGACGCTGCCCGGCCAGCCTCCGGTGGCGACGCCCATGGCGGCCCTGCTGCCCGCGATCGAATTCGCCTCGGTGCCCTGGGACCCGCTCGGGACCGCGCCGCCGCCGCTGGTTGCCGACCTGATCATCGGCCTGACCCTTGGCGCCAGGCTGCGGATCGGGGCCGGTCTGCCGGCGGTGCTGCACCAGGCCGCGGCGCCCGGTGCCGCGCTGCTGCTGGCCGAGCCGCTGCCGGGCCGGCTGTGGAATTTCTGCTGCGGCCAGGATCCCGACTGGTGCGGCGCGGCACCCTTGGCCGATCCCTCCACCTGGGCCGCCGCCCTGGCCGAGCAGGGCTGGGACGGCGCGCAGACCCGGCCGTTGCGGGCCGCCCCCTGGCCGGCGTTGCTGGTCGGCGCCAGGGCCGCCGCCGGCGCCACGCTTTTCGCCGCGCCCAAGCTGCGCCGGGTCGCGCTATTCGCCGATGCGGCCATGGCCGGACTGCGTCCCATGGTCGCCGCGGCCCTCCAGGCACGCGGCGCCAGCGTCATCAGCGCAAATGGGAGCGGCGGCACCTTGGCCGAGGCCGCGATGCTGCCGCCGCATGGCCTGGCCGGCAGCCTGGTGGTGGTGCTGGCCGGCGGCGGTGCGGAGGCAACCGAGATCGCTGCCTCGCTCGCTGCCATTGCCCGGCTGGGCGCGGCGGCCGAGGGCAGCGCCTCCGGCTTCTGCATCGTCACCCGGGGCGCGCAGCAGGACCCGGCCGCGGCAGCCTGCGCCGCACTCGGCCGGGTGCTGGCGAACGAGCATCCCGGCCTCAAGCCGCGCCGCATCGACCTGGGCGCCGGCCTCTCGCCGGAGTCCGCGGCCCGCCGCCTGGCCACCGAAATGCTGACCGAGGCGGATGCCGAGGCCGAAGTCACCCTGGCCGAGACCGGCCGCCTGGTGCCCCGGCTGCGCCCCGGACTGCCTCCCGCCACGCCGCAGGGCGGACCGCTGCGGCTGCTGGTCGGCCGGCCCGGCCAGCTCGGCAGCCTGAAATGGGCTCCGCTGGCATTGGCCAGGCCCGGACCCGGCGAGGTCGTGCTGCGGATCGAGGCGGCAGGGCTGAATTTCCGCGACGTAATGTGGGCCCAGGGCCTGTTGCCGGAGGAAGCGCTGCTGCCCGGCTTCGCCGGCCCCAACCTCGGCATGGAATGCGCCGGCGTGGTCGAGGCCATCGGTGAGGGCGTGGAGCTGCGGCTCGGCCAGCGGGTCTTCGGCGTTGCCCCGGCGGCACTGGCGACCCATGCGCTGACCCGCGCCGCCGCGCTGGCGCCGCTGCCGGACGGGCTGGACCCGGTCGCCGCCGCGACCATGCCGGTCGCCTTCATGACCGCGGTGCATGCCCTGGAGGAACTGGCGCGGATCGAGCCGGGCGAGCGGGTACTGATCCATGGCGGCGCCGGTGCGGTCGGGCTTGCCGCCCTGCAGGTGGCGCTGGCGCGCGGCGCGAGCGTCGCCGCCAGCGCCGGCACCGCCGCCAAGCGCGCCTTCCTCCGCGCCGCCGGAGCCGAGCTGGTGCTCGACAGCCGCGATGCCGGCTTCGCCGATGCGCTGCGCGGGCATTGGCCGGATGGCGTGGACGTGGTGTTGAATTCGCTCGCTGGGGTGGCGATGGAACGCTCGCTCGGGCTGCTGCGGCCCTTCGGCCGGTTCCTCGAATTGGGCAAGCGCGATTTCGCCGAGGACAGCCGGGTGGCGCTGCGGCCGCTCCGCCGCAATGCCACCTACTTCGCCGTCGATATCGACGAACTGGCACGCGCCCGGCCGACGCATGCGGCGCGGCTGCTCGGCAGCATCGCCGGCCGGCTGCGGGACGGCGCCTTCCGCCCGCTGCCGGCGACCGAATACGCCGCCGAGGCGGTGGAGGCGGCCTTCCGCAGCCTGCAGGCCAGCCAGCACATCGGCAAGCTGGTGATCCGTCCACCGGCACTGCGCCCGGCCGCCACCTCGATGCCGCCGATCGTCCAGGCCGCCCGCGGGACCATCCTCGTGGTCGGCGGCGTGCAGGGCTTCGGCCTCGCCGCCGCCCGCTGGCTGGCGACCCAGGGCGCCCGCCACCTCGCCCTGCTGTCCCGCCGCGGCATGGCGACCCCGGGCGCGGAAGCGGCGATCCGCGACCTCGCCGCGCGCGGCGCCAGCGCCACCATCCATGCCTGCGACGCGACCGATGGCGAGGCGCTGGCGCGGGTGCTGCAAGCCATCCGCGCCTCGGCGCCGCCGATCCGTGGCGTGATGCATGCCGCCGCCACAGCAGGCGACGGCGCCGCCGCGCTGCTGGAGGCCGACCGCACCGCACGGGTGCTGGCCGCCAAGCTGACGGTCGCCGAGCACCTCGACCGGCTGACCGCCGAGGATCCGCTGGCGTTGTTCCTGCTGTTTTCCTCGGCGACGGTCGCCATCGGCAATCCCGGCCAGGCCGCCTATGTCGCGGCCAACGCGGCGCTGGAGGCGCTGGCCCGGCGCCGCCGCGCCGCTGGCCGCCCTGCCCTGGCGGTCGGCTGGGGACCGATCGGCGATGCCGGCATGCTGGCGGGCGATGCCGCCACCGCCGCCATCCTGCAACGCCGGATCGGCGCCACGCCGATGCCGGCCGAGATGGCCCTGGCCGCGCTGCCCGCCCTGCTCGACGCCGATGCCGCGTCCCTGAGCCTTGCCCGCATCGCCTGGGCCACCGCCCGCGGCAGCCTGGCGGCGCTGGAGGAACCCGGCTTCGAGGCGATCCGGGGCACCGCGCCGCCGGTGGCCGATGCCGCCGACCTGCAGGCCCGGCTGCGTGAGGCGGACGAGGCCGGTGCGCTGGCCCTGCTGCGGGAGACCATGGCGGTTGAACTGGCGCGGATCCTGCGGCTGCCGCCCGGTGCCGTCTCGGCCGAGGCGCCGCTGGCCGGGCTTGGCCTCGACAGCCTCGGCGGCATGGAATTGCGCACCGCGTTGGAGCAGCGGCTGGGCATGCCGGTGCCGTTGACCGGCATCGCCGAGGGTCTCAACCTCGAAATCCTGGCGCGGCGCATCGCTGCCCAGATGCAGACCGGCCAGGCGGAAGCGGAACAAGGCGAGGCGGGTGCCGCGGCGCTGCTGGCGCTGCACGAGCCGCGCCCGGCCGCGGGTTTCGAGGATGCGGCATGACCCAGGGTTTCGGCCTCAGCGCCACGGCGCGGGCAGCGCTGCTGAACCGGCTGTCCAAACGCGGCGCCCCGGCGGAGCCCCAGGCCCCCGCCGAGAGCCCCGGCCGCGACCTGTCCACCCTGCCCGGCCTGCGCGACCTCGAGACCATGCGCGAGGCCGCCGTGGCGCTGGGCATCGAAAGCCCCTATTTCCGCCCGCATGAGGGGGTGGCCGCCGGCCGCAGCATCATCGGCGGCCGCAGCACCATCAATTTCGCGTCCTACAACTACCTCGGCCTGAACGGCGATCCCCGGGTCGGCGCCGCGGCCAAGGCGGCGATCGACCGCTACGGCGTCTCCGCCTCGGCCTCCCGCCTCGCCTCCGGCGAGCGGCCCATCCATGCGGCCTTGGAATCGGCGCTGGCGGCGCATTACGGCACCGAGGATTGCATCACCCTGGTCAGCGGCCATGCGACCAATGTCACTGTCATCGGCAACCTGCTCGGGCCGCACGACCTGATCCTGCACGACCGGCTGATCCATAATTCGGTGGCCGAGGGTGCCCGGCTATCCGGTGCCCGCCGCATCGCCTTCGCCCATAACGACTGGCAGGCGGCCGACCGCGAATTGGCCGCCCAGCGCCGCCGGCATGGCCGCGCCCTGCTGGTCATCGAGGGCCACTACAGCATGGATGGCGACGTGCCCGACCTGGCCCGTTTCGCCGAGGTAGCCCGCCGGCACGACGCGTTGCTGATGGTGGATGAGGCGCATGCGATCGGCGTGCTGGGCGCCACCGGGCGAGGCATCGCCGAGCACTGCGGCGCCGATCCGGGGCTGGTCGATATCTGGATGGGCACGCTGTCCAAGACCCTCTCCTCCTGCGGCGGCTACATCGCCGGCCGGCGACGGCTGATCGACCTGCTGCGGCATACCGCGCCGGGCTTCGTCTATTCGGTCGGCCTGGCCCCGCCGCTGGCGGCCTCGGCGCTGGAATCGCTGCGCATCCTGCAGGCCGAGCCCTGGCGGGTGGCGAAGCTGCAAGCCAATGCGGCCCGGTTCCTGGCGCTGGCGCAGGCGGCGGGCTTCGATACCGCCGGCTCGGCCGGGCTCGGCATCGTGCCCGTCGTCCTCGGCAGTTCGGTCAAGGCGGCGCGGCTGGCGGCGGCGGCCTTCGCGGCCGGGGTCAATGTCCAGCCCATCCTGTTCCCGGTGGTGCCGGAGGGCTCGGCGCGGCTGCGCTTCTTCCTCTCGGCCGATCACACGACGGCGGATATCGAGCGGAGCGTCGCCATCCTCGCCGAGGCAAGGGATGGCGGGATGCGCGAGGAAGGACCCGCGCGGCGCGCGTCCTGATGCGAACCGCGCGGCGCGCGTCTTGATACGAAATGCGCCGCGCGACCTGATGCGGCTGGCGCCACGCATCCTGAACATGGCCTGCGGCGCCTGAGGTCGGCTTGCGCATCGCCCTCTTCACCCTGGATAGCGCCATCAGCGCCGCCGCGGTCGCCGCATTCGTCGCGGCGCATGCGGCGGAGGTGGTGCTGATCGGCCGCTCCCTGCCGTTCCGGCCAGCGGCCGGCGGGCCCTTGCGCCAGGCCTGGCGGCATCTGCGGCGGTCCGGGCCGCGGCTGCTGCCCTATCTCTGGGTGAATTACGCGCTGCCCCGGGCCTTGGGCCGACGGCATGGGATCAAGGCGGTCGCCGCGGCGCATGGCATCCCGCTGCTGGATCTGGCGGATGTGAACGACCAGGCCACCGCCGCGGCGATCCGCGCGGCGCGGCCCGACGTCCTGGTCTCCTGCCATTTCGACCAGATCTTCAGCGCGGCCACCCTGGCCCTGGCGCCGCATGGCGGGATCAACCTGCATCCTTCGCTGCTGCCGCGGCATCGCGGCCCGGTGCCGGCCATCTGGGCACTGGCGGAGGAGCCACCGGCCTTCGGCGTCACCATCCACCGGCTGGTGCCGCGGATCGACGCCGGCGCCATCCTGGCCCAGCGCGGCCTGGACCTGCCGCCAGGCACCACCGCCAGCGCCGCCGCCCGGGCATTGCATCGGGCGGGCGTGCCGTTGCTCACCCAAGCCTTGGCGGCCCTGTCCGCCGGCACGGCGCCCAGCCTCGCCGCCGAGCCGCTGCCCTATTGCCCCTTTCCCCCCGCGACCCTGCTGCGATCCCTGGCCGCGCGGCGCCGCAGGCTGGTGGATGCGGCCGACCTGAGAATTGCCCTCAGCGGCGACCAGAACGATTGAAACCCTAATATTACTTTATCGAATCGAACTGCTTGACCCTGGCCCAGGCTGCTGCGATGAGGGAGTCCGGCAGGGAATACAGACCTAGAGCATGGATTCGGCTGCAAGCCCCGCCTCGTCCGGCCGTCGCTTCCTCTTCCTGCAAGGACCCATCAGCCCCTTCTTCGCCGAGATCGCGGCCGGGCTGCGGGCGCTGGGCCATGCCACCCACCGCGTCAACCTTTGCCTCGGCGACCGGCTTTTCTGGCACGGCCCGGGCGCGGTGGATTTCCAGGGCCGGCTGGCGGAATGGCCGGATTTCATCACCGGCTTCCTCGACCGTCACCGCATCACCGACCTCGTGCTGATCGGCGAGCAGCGGCCCTATCACCGGCCCGCCATCGCCCTCGCCAAGGCGCGCGGCATCGCCGTGACGGTGACGGATTTCGGCTACCTCCGGCCGGATTGGGTGGCGCTGGAAGCCGATGGCATGGGGCCGGAAAGCCGCTTCCCGCGCGACCCCGCCGGGATTGTGGCCCTGGCGGCGCAATGCCCGGCGCCGGACCTGGCGGAGCACCATCGCGACAGCTTCGCCACCCAGGCACGCTGGGACATGCTGTTCCACCTGGCCTCGCTGCTGCCCTGGCCCTTCCGCCACTACGAAAGCTTCCTGCTGCACCATCCGGTGCCCGCCTACCTCGGCACCGGCCTGCAATTGCTGCTGCGCCGGCGGCAGACCGCGGCGGCGCGGGCGCTGCTGGATAGCCTCGCCGCCGGCGGGGCGCCGCTGTTCCTCTTCGCCATGCAGATGGAGACCGATTATTCTATCCGCGCCTATTCGCGCTTCCCGGACATGGATACCGCCATCGCCGAGACGGTGGCGAGCTTCGCGCGGGCCGCGCCGCCCGAGGCGCAATTGCTGGTCAAGGTGCATCCGCTCGACCCCGGGCTGAAGCGCTGGGCCCGGCGGGTGCGGCGGATCGCCGCGGCGGCCGGCGTCGCCGATCGTGTCCATTACCTGGCCGGCGCGCTGGCGATGGAGCCGGTCATCGCCGCCTGCCGCGGGGTGGTCACGGTGAACAGCACCCTGGGCGTCCGCTCCATCGCCATGGGCCGGGCCACCATGCCGCTGGGCCAGGCGATCTATGCGGTGCCCGGACTGGCCTGGCTGGATCCGCCCGATCGCTTCTGGACCGCGGCGCCGCCACCCGAGCCGGCGCTGGCCCAGGCCTTCATCCAGGCGATGGCCGCCTGCCTGCATGTGCGCGGCTGCTACTATTCCCGGCCGGGACTGGATGTGGCGGTGGCGGGCGCCATCCGCCGGCTGCACCTCGGCGCGCTCAACCGGCCGATGCCGGGCTGAGCTGCGGCGTAGCTCCCTGAAGCATCTTCCTAAAGCATCGCCAGGGATCGCTTGCGGCGAGGCGGCGGGAAGGCGGCGTCCAGCGCGGCCAGATCCTCCGGTGCCAGGACCAGCGCCGCCGCCGCGGCATTCAGCCGCACATGCGCCGCATCGGCCGCCTTGGGGATGCTGATCACCCCCGGCTGCCGCAGGGTCCAGGCGAGCGCCACCTGCGCCGGTGTCGCCTCCAGCCGCGCCGCCACCGCCCGCAGCGCCGGATGCCGCAGCAGCGCGCCGCCCTGGCCGACCGGGCTATAGGCCATCACCGGCATCGACCGCCCGGCGCAGAAGGGCAGCAGGTCGAATTCCACGCCGCGGTTCTCGAGGTTGTAGAGCACCTGGTCGGTGGCGCAGCCGGCCAGCGCCGGGCCGAGCTCCTCCAGGTCGTCCACGTCGAGGTTGGAGACCCCCCAGCGCCGGATCTTTCCGGCCGCCTGCATCCGTTCCATGGCCCGGATCGTATCGTCCAAAGAAATGGAGCCGCGCCAATGCAGGAGGTAGAGGTCGAGGTGCCCGGTGCGCAGCCGCTGCAGGCTCCGCTCCAGCGCCGCCTCCAGCTTCCGGCCGCCGGCATTGTGCGGATAGACCTTGGAGACGAGGAAGGCCTCGTCCCGCCGGCCGGCGATGGCCTCCGCCACCACCTCCTCGGCGCCGCCCTCGGCATACATCTCGGCGGTGTCGATCAGCGTCAGGCCCAGGTCGAGGCCGAGCCGCAACGCCGCTGCCTCCCGCCGCCGGTCGGAGCCGCGCTCCCCCATGTGCCAGGTGCCCTGGCCCAGCGCCGGCACGCTGGTGCCATCCGCCAGCCTCACCACCGGTATCGCCATCGGTATCGCCGCTGCTGCCATTCCGTCCTCCCGGCATACTCGCCTATGATCCGGCCCATGCCCCGTGCCCTACCCTATGTCGCCCTGCTGCTCGCTGCATCCGTTGCGGCGCAGCTTCCCGTGGCCCATGCGCAGCCAGCGCCAGCCGGCCCCCCCATGGCCGCACCCGAGACCATAGGGAGCTGGCGCCTCGCCTGCGCGGTGGACCGCATGACGGACCGCGGCGCCTGCCTGCTGCGCCTGCAGGACTGGGTGGAGCGGCCTACCAGCGGGGGAAGTGGCGGGGGGACCGGCCTGGCACTGGAGATCATCGACCGGCAGGGCCGCCTGGTTCCCGCCGTCACCGCCCGCGACCTGACGCTGGACAGCGCCACCCGCGGCCTGCTCGCCCTGAGCGGCACCGCGCAGCTCCGCTTCCCACCGAACCGGCTGTTCGAGATGCCCTGCGGCCTCGACGGCCGTTCCATCGTCTGCGCCCCGCGGGCCGAGGATGCCGCCCGGGCCGAGGCCGAATTGCTGGCCGCCGACCGGGCGCTGGTCCGGGTCGTCGGCACCGGCGCCGGCCCCACCACCGCCGAGCCCGCCGAGCTGCGGCTGACCGGCACGCGCGAGGCGGTGGCGCGATTCGCCCGGCAGGCCCCACCCGCGCCCTCCAGCGGCGGCGGCGAATCCTCCGGGGTCGAGCCGCGGGAGCTGATGCAGCGCCTGCTGCGCCTGTTCGGGAATTGAGCATGCGCGCCGAAGCCTCCCTGGCGGATCTGCTCGCCGCGGTCGCCGATGGTGACCGGCCCGCGCTGCGCACGCTGTACCAGCAGCAGGCGACCCGGCTGTTCGGCGTGGCCAATGCCATCCTGCGCGACCGTGAGGCCGCGGCGGATGCCATGCAGGACGCCTTCCTGCGGATCAGCCAGCGCGCCAGCCAGTTCGATGCCCAGCGCGGCGAGGCCGCGGCCTGGCTCGGCGGCATCGTCCGCCATGCCGCGCTGGACCTCGCCCGCAAGCGCGGTCGCGAGATGCCGACCGACGACCCGACCTTGGGCGATACCGCCGTCGCGCCCGAGGCGCTGGACCAGATCGCCGCCGATGCCGAGGGCCGCCGGCTGCGGGACTGCCTCGGGACGCTCGACGAGAAGAACCGCAAGGGCATCCTGCTCGCCTTCGTCCATGGCCTGTCGCATGCCCAGGTGGCGACGAAGCTGGAGCTGCCGCTCGGCACGGTGAAGGCCTGGATCCGGCGCGGATTGCTGCAGCTTCGGGAATGCCTCGCATGATCCCGACCGACCCACAGGACCGCGACATGCTGGCAGGCGAATACGTGCTGGGCACCCTCGACGCGCAGGCCGCGGCGGAGGTCGCCGCCGCCCTGCCCGGGGATGCGGCGTTGCGCGCCGCGGTGGCGGCCTGGGAGACGCGGCTGGCCCCCCTCGTCCGCCTCGCCCTGCCCGAGTCCCCGCCGCCCGATCTCTGGGACCGGATCGAGGC
>JAQGIA010000238.1 GCA_028291445.1 Belnapia sp. | reverse complement strand
GGCATGTTCGGCGGCGATCACCCGGCGGGGCGGGGTGCGCGGCAGCGGCGCGGCGCGGCCGCCGGCCATCGCGCTGGCGATGCCATGCGGCGTGACGCGCAGCCCGCCATTGGCGATGGCGGCATAGGCGCCGGCGAGGTCGAGCAGCGTCACTTCCCCGGTACCCAGCGCCAGCGAGGCATCGTTCGGGAAGCGCCCTTCGATGCCGAGCCGGGCGGCCATCTCCATCGCGGCACGCGGCCCGCCGGCGCGGTAGAAGACCCGGACGCTGGCGGTATTCACCGAATTGGCCAGCGCCTCCTCCAGGGTGATCTCGCCGCGCGGCCGCCAGGCGCCGTTGCCGGGGGACCAGCCGCCGAGATTGAGCGGGGTATCGGCGACCAAATCCTCGGGGCCGACCCCATGTTCCAGCGCGGCGAGGAAGTAGATCGGCTTGAAGACCGAGCCGGGCTGGCGGCGGGCGCTGGTGGCGCGGTTGAATTGGCTGGCGCGATAGTCCCGGCCGCCGGCCATGGCGCGGATCGCCCCGCTTGCCGCATCCATGACCAGCACGGCACCCTGGGAGACGCCGGCACGGGCCCCGGATCCGGCGAGCAGCGCCTCCAGCCGGGCCTCGACCACGGCCTGCAGCTTGGTGTCGAGCGTGGCGCGGAGGGTGAGGTCGGCATTGCCGGGGAAGCTCTCGGCCAGATCCTCCAGCGTCCAATCGGCGAACCAGCCGGCCTGGCGGGTGCCGGGCGGCGGCAGCCTCATGCGGGACAGCTCGGCGTCGCGCTGCGCGGTGGTGATGGCGCCGGTCTCGACCATATCCTCCAGCACCTCCGCCGCGCGGGAGACGGCGAGATCCGGCGCGGCGCGCGGGTTGAGCCGGGACGGCGCCTTGGGCAGCCCGGCCAGCAGCGCCGATTGCCACAGCGCCAGGCGGCGCGCCGGAATGCCGAAGAACAGCCGGGCGGCGGCATCGACGCCATAGGCGCCGGCGCCGAGATAGACCCGGTTCAGATAGATCTCGAGCAGTTGGTCCTTGCTGAAACGGCGTTCCAGCCAAAGCGCCAGGAGGGCCTCCTGCACCTTGCGGCGGAAGTTCCGCTCCGGGGTCAGGAACAGGTTCTTCGCCAGTTGCTGGGTCAGGGTGGAGCCGCCCTGCACCACCTCGCCGGCCCGCCAATTGGCCAGGGCGGCGCGGGCCAGGCCCCAGGGGTCCAGGCCGAAATGGCTGCGAAAGCGGCGGTCCTCCACCGCCATCAGCGCGGCGGGCAGATGGGCGGGCAGGTCGCGCAGGCGGACGCTCTCGCCGTAGAGGTCGCCTTGGGTCGCCAGCATTGCGCCATCGGCGGCGAGCAGGGTGACGCTGGGGCGGCGGGTGGCGGCGGGCAGGCCATCCGGGCGGGGCAGGTCCCAGGCGAAGACCAGCAGCAACACGGCGAGGCCGACGCCGCCCCAGATGCCGAGCAGCAACGGCCAGCGCAGCCAGCGCCAGCCGCCGCGGCGCACCGCACGGGATCGGCTGGGGGGGGATGCGGGGGCTGGCCGGGCGGCGGCGGCGAGCGGGGGGGCACGGCGCGGACGGGTTCGGCCGGCCTGTGCCGGTGGCATCCCGTTAGTATAGCCTAGGTGCGGGACGGGGCTCAAATGCGCCCAATTCGGCTAAATTTTCTCCGTTCAACCGATTGATTTTCTTGGTTTCTACGGGAATTTATGCGGTTTAGCCGGCCATGGCGCCAGATGGCGGCGACATAGGAATAATATCCGGAAAACTTGGTTTTGTCTACCCGCAAGGCGTCGTTGGTAGGGCTGGCAAGGCCGGCAGAATTGGTTGGCTATTCAGCTGGATCGTACGACGGCGGCGGCCGTGACAATCCGAATCGTCGCGCGGCTTCGTTGTTCCGCCCCGAAGCGGCAGATCCTGCCGCAACCCATTACATCGTCACCAAACACTTCACCCCGGTATGGATTTGCCACTTGAAGCTCGAAGACCTGTAGGTATCCACATATGTTTTAGAAAATTTCGCCATATCGTCGATCTTGAATTCACCGATATTGGAATCGAAAAAATAACATTCACCACCGATCCCAACCATTCCGACTGCGTGCCTGCCGATATATTTGCCATCGATATCGACGAAGTATGAAAAATAATGCGCGTTACCTAAAATTTTGGTCTCCAGGTCGCAATCGTCCAGCATGCTGGCGAAGCTTTTGGTGACCTCCATGCGCTCGATCTCACCGGTGTCGAGAATCAGGCCGTATTTCTTCGCCCCCGCCTTGAGCGACTCCCGTCCACCCAATATGGCGTGATTGTCGGCAATGAAGGCATGCATGGCGAAAGCCTGGCGTGCCAGGCCGATATCATTGATTTCCCGGGCGATCTTCATGTCGCCTGCGCCGAAGCCCTTCTTGCCATTCTTCGTGCCCAGTCGCTGTGCCAACCATCGCAGCGTCAGCGCATCGCAGATGCCCTTGGCCCCAAGCTGATACTCCTCGGCGGCGACCAAGCCTTTGGTCGCCTCGATCATCTTTTCCTGTTTGTATTTCAGGATTTTCACGCCGCCTTGCAGCAGCGGCTTGAACTCATTGAAAGCGCCCATTTTTCCCCCCAGCCTCGCTGCGCCCGTGGACCATTCTGGACACATACCGACCGGGGTGCACAATGCCGCTCACGCACCCGCGCAATCACCGTGCCGCGCTACCGCCCCGCCAGCGGCCAGACCAGGGCGATCATCGGCACCCCCACCAGCAGCACGATGACCGACAGCGGCAGGCCGAGCCGCCAGTAGTCGCCGAAGCGATAGCCGCCCGGCCCCATCACCAGCGTGTTGCACTGGTGCCCGATGGGGGTGAGGAAGTCGCAGGCCGCGCCCACCGCCACCGCCATCAGGAAGGCATCCGGGCTCAGCCCCAGCCGCTGCGCCAGGCTGCCGGCGATCGGCCCCAGCATCAGCACCGTCGCCGCATTGTTGAGAAAGGGCGTTACCGCCATGGCCACCAGCATGATGAGGCCGAGCGCCCCGAGCGGCGGCAGCCCCTCCACCGCGCCGGAGAGCCAACCGGCGATGAGCTCGGTCCCGCCGGTGCGGCTGACCGCCTCCGAGACCGGGATCAGCGCGCCGAGCAGCACGATCACCGGCCATTCCACCGCCTGATAGGCTTCCTGCGGGGTCAGCGCCCGCAGCGCCAGCATCGCCACCGCGGCGCCGAAGAAGGCGACCACCACCGGGACCAGGTTCAGCGCCACCAGGCCCATGGTCCCCAGCAGCACCAGCGCCGGCAGCCAGCTCCGCCGGCTGCGGCCGAGCGCCAGGCCGCGTTCGGTCAGCGGCAGGATCCGCAGCGCCGCCAGCGTATCCGGCAGGCGGCTGGCCTCGCCCTTCAGGATGGCGACGTCGCCGCGTCGCAGCTTGAGCTGGTTCAGCCGCTGGACGATCCGCTCGCCGCGCCGGCTGACCGCCAGCAGACTGATGCCGAAGCGGGCCGCCAGCGCCGCCCCGGCCGGGGTCGCCCCGACGAGCGGCGATTCGGCGGTGATGACCCCCTCGACCACGGTCTTGGCTTCTTCGGGGATGTCCTCGCCGGTCGGCTTCTCCCCCACCAGGGTCAGGCCGGCGCGGGCGACCAGGGATTCCAGTTCCTCCGGGTCGCCTTCCAGGATCAGCAGGTCGTCGGCGCGCAGGATCCAGTCGGCCGGCGGCGTACCCCGGCGGATGCGGTCGCGCAGCAAGGTGGCGACGGCGATGCGGCCTTCCGACAGCGCGAGCAGCTCGCCTACGGTCTGGCCGGCCAGGGGGCTGGCGGGCGGCAGCCGGGCCTCGGTGGTATAGGCCTCGATCGCGCTGGCCGCGGCATCGGCGCCGCCCTTCCGGCCGCCCGGCAGCAGCCGCCAGCCGAAGCTGAGGAAGACCAGCCCGGCCGCGGCGATGGCCAGCCCGACCGGGGCATAGTCGAACATGCCGAAGGGCTGGCCGGTGATTTCCGTGCGGACGCGGGAGACGATGATATTGGGCGAGGTGCCGATCAGCGTGACCAGGCCGCCGAGCAGCGAGGCGAAAGCCATCGGCATCAGCAGCGCCCTGGGCGCGGTGCCGGTGCGCCGGGCCAATTGCAGCGCGACGGGCATGAAGATCGCCAGGGCGCCGATGTTCTTGGTGAAGACCGAGGCGACCATGACGGCCGCCACCAGCACCGGCACCTGGACCTGCACCGTGGTCAGCCGCGGCAGCAGCGGCCGCATCGCCGCCTCCACCGCGCCGGAGCGGGCGACGGCGGCGCTGACCACCAGCGCCGCGGCGATGATGATGACGATATCGTCGCTGAAGCCGGAGAAGGCCTGCTGCGCCGGGATGACCCCGCAGACCAGGCCGGCGAGCAACGCGAGCAGCGCCACCAGATCATAGGGCAGCCGGCCCCAGGCAAAGAGCCCGACGGTCACGCCGAGGATGCCGAAGACGAGCGACTGGTCGAGCGTCACCAGGCGGCGGCGGTGCTGGAGGTGGACGGGCGCATGGGCGGATCCTCGGGAGAGGGGCTGCAACCCGGGCGCGCGACGGCGGTTGCATCGCCGGCAGGCGGAATGGGGGCAAGGGCGCTGCAGCCGATCGGGTGCGGTGGTTGTCACGGGTCACGGTGGCGGTCAGCCTGCTGGTGACCGAAGTCGGCCTGCCCGGGCGGATGAAGTGGCGGATGTTGCGGCCGGATCTAAAGGTGCTGTCCATCACCGGCCATGCGGGAACGCCCTCGCCAGCGGCAACTTGCTGGAGCCCGCATCCAGATGCCGACCAAGCCCTGCGCGACCGATGTGTTGGCCAAGCAGATGGCTGTCATGGGCCGTATGAGGAGGGCGTTGTTGGGCCGCCAAGGCTGCTGGCCATTGCGGCGTTTCGGCGGGCCGCGGCGGGGTTGGGTTGCCTCGCTCAGGTGGCGGGATGCGGCAACCGTAACGGGTTGCTGTGGATGGTGCCCAGGGGCGGAATCGAACCACCGACACTGCGATTTTCAGTCGCATGCTCTACCAACTGAGCTACCTGGGCCCAAGCGGCGACCCATCGGGCACCGCGGCAGAGGCGGCGGAAATAGCCGAAGCCGCGCCGCCTGTCCACCCGCTCAGCCGGCGGTTTTGTCTTCCTCCGGCAAATCCGGCGCATCCCCTGGAATCGCATAGTCGCCGGCCAGCCAGCGGCCCAGGTCCACCTGCCGGCAGCGGGCGGAACAGAAGGGGCGGAACCGCCCGGCCGGGTCCACCGGCTTGCCGCAGACGGCACAGGGCCGCGCCGGGCGTGCCACCGGCTTCGGGTCATCAGCCATCGCCGGCCTCCTCGATCCGCCAATCAGCCCAGGAACGCCCGGGCTCGGGCCGCGGCTGCAGCGGCTGGCCGAGCGCCGCCGCGGCCTCCTCCAGCACCCCCGGCAGGGCCTCCAGCGCCGCCAGCACGGTGGGCGCCGCC
>JAQGIA010000017.1 GCA_028291445.1 Belnapia sp. | reverse complement strand
ACCCTGCCATCCGCCGCAGCTATCTCGGGGGCCACAGAGCCATGGATCAGTTTCTGCTTGAGGCCCGGGTCAACGGCATCCTGCTGGGGGGCGTCTTCGCCCTGCCGGCGCTGGGGCTGAACCTGGTGTTCGGCGTCGTCGACGTGGTCTGGCTCTGCTACGCCGAGCTGGTGATGGTCGGCATGTATGCCGTCTGGTTCCTGTTCACCCAGCTCGGCTGGCCGCTGCCGCTGGCCTTCGCCGCCTGTCTGCCGATCGTCTCCCTGCTCGGCATCGCGCTGCATTACCTGGTGGTGCGGCCGCTGCTCACCTCGCCGCCGATCAATCAGGTGCTGGCGACGGGCGGCGTGCTGTTCCTGCTGCAGGGCGCGATGACGCTGATCTTCCGCACCGAATTCCGCAGCCTCGGCGTCGACATGCCGCCGATGGAAGTGGGCGAGATCTTCGTGAGCGGCACCAAGCTGGCGGCTTTCTGCGCGGCACTGGTCGGCGCGGCGATGCTCTGGGCTTTCCTGAAATACACCTATGTCGGCACCGCCATCCGCGCCATCGCCCGCGATAGGGAGGTGATGCCGCTGATGGGCGTCGACCCGCAGCGGATCTACCTCATCGCCTCGGCGGTGGGCGGTGCGCTGGCCGGGCTGGCGGCCTGCCTGCTGGTGGTGCAGCTCGACGTGCATCCCTTCGTCGGCCTGTCCTTCGGGCCGATCACCTTCATGATCTGCGTCATGGGCGGGCTCGGGAACATGCTGGGTGGGTTCCTGGCCGCCTTCCTGATGGGGATCATCGTCTCGGTCGGCGGCTTCTGGGGCACCACCGAGCTGTCCTACGTGGTCGCCTTCGGCTTCTTCATCGTCACCATGTTCGCCCGGCCACGGGGGTTGTTCGCCCGATGAGGTCCTTGCTCCCCGCCGCCATCGTCATCGCGCTGCTGGCCTGCCTGCCGCTGCTCTCGCCACCCGAGTATTTCATCCATCTTGGGGTGACGGTGCTGCTGACCGCCGTCGCCGGCACCGGTTGGGCGATGATGGGCCGCTACGGACTGGTTTCCTTTGGTCACGGCGCCTTCCTCGGCATCGGCGCCTATACCATGGCCATGCTGTGGAACCTGGGCGGGCTCTCGCCCTGGGTCGGCATCCCGCTGGGCGTCGCCCTCGCCGCCGGCGCCGGCGTGCTGCTCGGCTATCCCTGCTTCCGGCTGAAGGTCATCGGCCATTACTTCGCGCTGGTGACGCTGGCGGCCGGCGAGATCGTCCGCATCCTCATCACCGCGCTCCGCGAATATACCGGCGGCTCGCTGGGGATGACGCCGAACCGGATGCCGGACCACGCCTTCCAGGCGATGCAATTCGACAAGGCGGGCTTCTGGTGGCTGGCGCTGGGCGCCTGGGCCGGCGGGCTGCTCGCCTGGTGGCTGCTCGACCGCTCGATGTCCTCCAAGGCGCTGGCCGCCATCGCCGAGGATGAGGATGCCGCCGCCTCCATCGGCATCCGCGTCACGCGGGAGAAGCTGAAGGTCACCCTGATCTCGACAGGGCTGGCTGCCTTGGCCGGAGCGCTGACCGCGCAGTACCGGATGTACCTGAACCCGGAATCCCTGGCCGGTCTCGGCCCCTCGCTGCAGATCGTCTTCGGCGCCATCGCCGGTGGGATGTTCTCGCCGCTCGGCCCGACCATCGGCGCCATCATCACCATCGGCCTCGACGAATCGCTGCGCGTCGGCTTCGGCACGGATTTCACCGGCGGCGCGCCCTTCATCTACGGGATATTGCTGGTGCTGTTCATGATCTATCTGCCGCGCGGCATCATCGGCATCTTCGAGCGGCGCCGGAGGCCGGCGACGGCACCACCGGCGCTCGGCGTGCCGGTGGGGGCGAAGTAGCCGGGGCGAAGTGGTTGGGGCGAAATAGCCGGCGGTCAGCCGGTAGCGGCGGAGCGTTCGGCCAGCAGCCGCACGCTGCGCGGCGCCAACGGCCCCGCCGCCCCTGCGCTATCGGCCAGCAGCCGCCAGGCATAGCCGGGGCGCGGCGATGGCGGGACCAGCGGGGCGGGCGCATCCTCGCCATGCAGGGCCACCAGCACCCGGTCGCCCGCCGCATGCAGCACGATGACCAGGCTGCGGCCACCCGACCAATCCGCGAATTCGCCGCCATCCGGCCGTAGCCAGGCGACGTCCGGCGGTTCCCCGGTGCCGGTCAGTGCTGCGCCGGACCACAGTGCGGGATTAGCCAGCCGGGCGCGCACCAGCGTCCCGGTGAAGGCGACCAGCCCCGCATCCATGCCCACCCAGTCGAACCACGAAATCGGATTGTCCTGGGCATAGGCATTGTTGTTGCCGCCCTGGCTGCGCCCCGCCTCGTCGCCCATGGACAGCATCGGCGTGCCGCGCGCCAGCAGCAGCGTCGCCAGCAGCGCCCGCACATCGCCCGCCCGCCGCGCCCGCACCGCCGGGTCGTCGCTCGGCCCTTCGACGCCATGGTTCCAGCTACGGTTCTCGCCGGTGCCGTCGCGGTTCTCCTCGCCATTGGCGTGGTTCCGCCGTTCGGTGAAGGACACCAGATCGGCCAGGGTGAAGCCGTCATGTGCGGTGACGAAATTGACGCTGTCGGTCCGCGAGCGATCGCCTTCGAAGACATCGGCCGAACCGGCGAAGCGGGTCGCCAATTCCCCGGCCATCCCACCATCGCCGCGCCAAAAGCCTCGTACGCCGTCGCGGAAGCGGTCGTTCCATTCGCCCCAGCCGGCAGGGAAGCGGCCGAGTTGGTAGCCGCCCGGGCCGATGTCCCAGGGCTCGGCGATGATCAGCAGCCGGCGCAGCACCGGATCCTGCTGCATGGCCGCAAGCAGCGGTGCGCTGGCATCGAAGCCGTCGTCGCGCCGGCCCAGGGTGGTGGCGAGGTCGAGCCGGAAGCCGGCGACCCCCGCCGCGGTCGCCCAGTGCCGCAGCGCATCCATCACCAGCCGCAGCGGCCAGGGCCGGTCCAGCGCCAGGGTATTGCCGCAGCCCGCGTCATTGGCATAGCCGGCGCCCATCGTGCAGTAGAAGGCGGCATTGCCGAGGCCACGCAGCGACAAGGTCGGCCCCTCGGCATCGCCCTCGCCGCTGTGGTTGAAGACCACGTCGAGGATGGTGCCGATCCCCGCCGCATCCAGCGCGGCGACAGCGGCGCGGACCTCGGCCATGCCCCCGGGCGCCAGCTTCGGGCATGGCGCCAGGAAGGCGACCGGATTGTAGTTCCAGTAATTGGTCAGGCCGAGCGGCGGCAGGTGCCGCTCATCCACCCCGGCGGCGACCGGCAGCAATTCCACATGCGTCACGCCGAGCGCCCGGAGATGGGCGATGGCGGCGGGGTGGGCGAGGCCGGCGAAGGTGCCGCGGATCGCCTCCGGCACCTCGGGGTGGCGCATGGTGAAGCCGCGCACATGCAGCTCGTAGATCACCCTTGGGCCTTGCGGCCGCCGTGCCGGCGCGGCAAGGGGCTGCGACGTGGCGACGATCGCCTTCGGCACCGCGGGCGCACTATCCGCACCATTTGGCCAGGCGCCGGTATCGAACAGCAGCGGGTCCAGCCGGAAGCCGCGGTCGAGCGCCACCGCCCAGGGATCCACCAGCAGCTTGGCCGGGTTGAAGCGATGCCCCGCCGCCGGGTCCCAGGGTCCATGCGCCCGCAACCCGTAGCGCGCCCCGGGCACCACGCCGGGGATATGCCCATGCCAGACTGCACCGGTCCGCGCCGGCAGGGCGTGCCGCGCCACCTCCACCGTGCCGCTGGCGTCGAACAGGCAGAATTCCACCTGTGTCGCATCCGGGGCCACCACCGCGACATTCACCCCGGCCGCATCGGCGGTGACGCCGAGCGGTTCCGGCCAGCCTTCACCCATGCAGGATGTCCTGGAACAGCGCGGCATAGCGGGCGGCGGAGCGGCGCCAGGAGACATCGGCCGCCAGCGCATTGGCCTGGAGCCGCGCCCAGCTGGGCGGATCGCGGAACAGCGCGCCGGCCCGGTGGAGGGCGGCGGACAGCGCCGCGACCGAGGGCGGCGCGAATTGCAGGCCGGTGCCGCTGCCGGCCGCCAGCGCCGCCTCATTCGCATCGATCACGGTATCGGCCAGGCCACCGACCCGCGCCACCACCGGCAACGCGCCGTAGCGCAGCGCGCAAAGCTGGGCGAGGCCGCAGGGCTCGAAGCGCGAGGGCACCAGCACCGCATCGGCGCCGCCATAGCCGAGCCGCGCCAAGCCTTCGTCGAAGCCGATGACGCTGCCGACCTGGCCCGGATGCCGGGCCGCCG
Organism: Belnapia sp.; assembly: GCA_028291445.1. Lineage (GTDB taxonomy): Bacteria > Pseudomonadota > Alphaproteobacteria > Acetobacterales > Acetobacteraceae > Belnapia. The sequence continues at coordinate 306 of JAQGIA010000017.1, read as the reverse complement.
CCGCCCGGCAGCCCGCCTCCAGCGCCGCCTCCCCGGTGCCGAGGATGGCGAGCTGCCCGCCTTCGGCCAGCAGCGCCGGCAGCGCGTCCAGCACCAGGTCGATCCCCTTCTGCCAGGCGAGGCGGCCGATGAAGAGAAACAGCGGCGCTGCGGGATCCACGGGCAGGCCGAACCGTGCTTGCAACGCCGCCTTGTTGCGCGCGCGCGGCGCGGGATCGGCGGCATCGAAGCGGGCGGCGAGATGCGGGTCGGTCGCCGGATTCCACTCCGCGGTATCGATCCCGTTGAGGATGCCGCTGACCGCCC
>JAQGIA010000206.1 GCA_028291445.1 Belnapia sp. | reverse complement strand
GCCTCAACAGCCCCGGCAGCCACGACGCCAATAATTTCGCCGCGGCCGGCGTGCCAACCGGCATGCTGCTGGTCCGCAACGCCAATGGCAGCCACAACCCGCGCGAAGCCATGGAAACCGACGACCTGATCGCCGCCATCGGCGTGCTGGCGCTGTTCCTCGGCGAGCGCGCCGCCTGAGAGTTTGCGGAAAAATGCCCTTCAGCGCGAGAATCTCAGGAATTCCCAAGTCATTCCAAAGGGCGTCTTTCGCAAGTTCGATTTCTAGACGTGAGCTAACCGGAGAGAGACGCCATGTTCAAGGACGCCCAGGGCCTCGCCCTGACCACCGCCTCGGCCGAGGCGGTCGCCGGCTTCGACCACACCATGGAAGGCTACCTGAAGTACCGCGCCGATACCTCGCTGCGGCTGAAGGCGGCGCTCAAGGCGGACCCGGAATGCGGCATGCTGCATGTGCTGAAGGGCAGCTTCGCCATGCTGGCCTACAAGTCCAGCTTCGTGCCGGCCGCGCAGGATTCCGCCGCCACCGCCATGGCGCTGACCGCCCGGGCGACGCCGCGCGAGCAGGCGCATGCCGCGGCGCTGGCCGCCTGGGCGGAGGGCGAGATGGACCGCGCCCTGGCCATCTGGTCCGGCATCTTCACCACGCATCCGCACGACCTGCTGGCTTTCCGCCTGCACCATTTCTGTTCGTTCTGGATGGGCCGGGTGGACGGCATGCTGAGCGCGGTGGAAGCCCTCCATCCGCATTGGGGCGCCGACCAGCCCGGCTACGGCAGCGTGCTGGCCTGCCGCGGCTTCGCCAATGAGGAAGCCGGCAATTACACCCTGGCCGAGGCCGCCGGCCGCGCCGCCATCGCGCTCGACCCCGGCGACCTCTGGGCCGCGCATGCCGTCGCGCATGTGCTGGAAATGCAGGGCCGCCGCGCCGAGGGCATCGCCTGGGTCGCCGGCCTCGAACAGCATTGGGAGGGCGGCAACAACCTGATGCACCATCTGTGGTGGCATCGCGCCATGTACCACATGGAACGCGGCGAGCATGACCAGGTGCTGTCGCTGTACGACACCCGCTTCCGCGACCTGGCAAGCCCGGTGACGCAGATGCAGCCGGACCTCTACATCGACGTGCAGAATGCCGCCTCCATGCTGTTCCGCCTCGGCCTGCATGGCGTGGACGCCGGCGACCGCTGGGTGGAATTGGCCGACAAGGCGGAGGCGCGGATCGGCGATTGCCTCTCGGCCTTCACCCTGCCGCATTGGATGATGGCGCTGGCCGCGACCGGCCGCTGGGATGCCGCGCAACGGATGCTGGATGGCATGCGCGACTTCGCCGGCACCAATCACGGCACCAACGCACCGCTGGTGGCGCATTACGCGCTGCCGGTCTGCGCGGCGGTGCTGCGGCACGCCCAGGGCGACCATGCCGGCGCCGTGGCGGTGATGCGGCCGGCGCTCGGCGGGATGTATGCGCTGGGCGGCAGCCACGCCCAGCAGGATGTGCTGGAGCAGCTTTTCCTCAGCGCCGCGATGCAGGCGGGGCTTACCGAGGATGCCCGCATGCTGCTGGAACGGGTGGCCGGCCGCCACGCCGTGCCACCCGAGCGACGCGCCGGCTATGCGGCGGCGGCGCGTGCCGTCTCACACTGACGGCGCATAGGGATTCTCCAGGGTACCGATGCCCTCGATGGTCACCGCGACGACCATCCCCGGCCGCATCGGCAGCGCCCCGACCGAGGTGCCGCAGGCGATGAGGTCGCCCGGCTGCAGGGTCATTTCCTGCGAGATCAGCGAGACGATCCTGGCCGGCGGCAGGATCATGTCGCTGGCCGGGTAGTCCTGCCGCACCCGCCCGTTGAGCGCCACCGTCACCCGCAGCTCACGCCAGTCGAGCCCGGTGGCGATCGCCGGGCCGACCGGCCCGAAGCTGTCGCAGCCCTTGGCTCGCGCCCATTGCGGGAAGGAGGCATCGGCGGTCAGCAGATCGAGCGCCGTCACGTCGTTCACCGCGGTATAGCCGAAGATCGCCGCCTCGGCCGTCGCTTCATCCACCGCCGCGCAGGTGCGGCCGATGACGATGCCCAGCTCGCCTTCGTACAGCACCTTGCCCGCATAGCCGGCGGGCGGGCGGATCGCCGCGCCGGGGCCAATGATGCTGCGGCTGTTCTTCAGGAAATACAGCGGCACCTCGGGGATGGCATTCCCCTGCTTCGCCGCCGCCGCGTGGAAGTTGTTCCAGAGCCCGATGAAGGCCCCCGGCGTGACCGGCGCCAGCAGCGTTACCGCAGCCAGCGCGACATTCTCCCCGGTCGGCGTCGGCGCGGCCAGCATGTCGCCGGCATGGATGGCGATGCTCTCGCCCTCCAGCGTGCCGAAGCCCACCGCGCCATCCCGCGCGAAGCGAACCCACAAACCCATTCCCATCCACTCCATCATCGGACGGGCCGATGCAGATCTTCGGGCTGCGCCCTCCGGTCATCGGACCGCCTTTTGAGTCCGGCTCAGCCGTAGGGCAGCACCAGCCCCGGCTCGTCCCAATCCATCGCCGCCAGCTTGCCCGTGGTGGAGAGCGTGATGTAGGCGGTCAGCATATCCTTCCCCCCGAAGCAGATATTGGTCGGCATGCGCTCCGGCATCTTCACCACCCGCAGGATATCGCCGCCGGGCGAGACCGTGGTGATCTCGCCACTCACCAAGGTGGCGACGCAGATATTGCCTGCCGCCGTCGCCGCGATGCTGTCCAGCCGCCGGTAGCCGGGGAATTGGCAGATCACCCGCCCGCCGTTGGACGATGGCCAGGGATCCTTCCGCACCACGCCAGGCCCTTCGATGTCCCAGGCCCAAAGTCGGCCGGTCTCCGTCTCGGCGGCGTAAAGCACCCGCCCATCCGGCGAGAGGGCGATGCCATTGGCGCCGCCGAAGATCGGATGCGCCGCCTCGACGATGCGCGAGCCGTCGGTGGCTGCCCAATAGACGCCGCCATGGTCACGGTCGCGCGCCCGCACCTTGCCGAGGTCGCTGAACCAGAAGCCGCCCTCGCCGGGGCTGCCCTTGGGGGCGAAGACGATGTCGTTCGGCCCCTTCAAGCCATGCTCGCCGCAGCGGTCGTACAGCCGGGTCACGCTGCCGGTCGCCGGGTCGATGACCTCGATGCGGCCGCCGCTGTAGTCGGCCGGCACGCCGGCGGGGCGGATCAGCCCCGGCTCCTCGTGCCAGAGGAAGCCGCCGTTGTTGCAGCAGAAAATCTTGCCGTCCGGGCCGAGGGCGATGCCGTTCGGCCCGCCGCCCGTCGTCGCCACGGTGGATTTGGTGCCATCCGATGCGATGCGGGTCAGCGTGCCGGCGGCGATCTCGACCAGCACCACGCTGCCGTCCGGCATCGCCACCGGTCCCTCGGGGAACCGCAGCCCCTCCGCCAGGATGCGCAATTCGGTGCCGCTCATGTCTCGTCCCCCGTGGTTTGCGGCGGATCATGCGCCAGCGACGCCGGCTTGCAACCCCGGCGCCCGCCGCGCCGAACACGCCGGCTTACGAAAAGCAAAGCATGGGTCGGGCGCATGCGTCCAACGGGAGGGAATGTTTTGCCTCCCCGAGCTTACCTAACCTGCTACCGTGGCGCCCAGAGCTCGATCGGTCCGCGGTCCTCGTCCACCTCGGCCACCAGCGCATAGTCGCGCTCCAGCGCGGTGGTGATGATGGCCGCGGCACTCTCGCGCATGCGCGGCCACCAGCCGCGGTCCACCACCACGAAACGCGGCTTCGTCGCCATGATGCGGGTCACTTCCGCATCGGTGTCGATACCCGCCACCTGGGTGAATTCCCCGGTGAGCTGCGCCGGGAAGATGAAGCGCGAGGGCAGCGCCGCATCGGTCAGGGCGTAGATCACCGGGTGGTAATTGGCGATGAAGATGGTCTCGCCCGGCTTCAGTCCGGCGCGGATGATGGCGGTCACCTGCCGCACCGGGTCGGGGGCGAACAGGCCGATGCCGCGCTCGATCCGCGCCGTCGCATCCGCCCGCCAGGAGCCCAGCATCACCGTCCCGATCAGCAGGCTGAAGCCGAGCGCCCGCCGCGCCGGCGGCAGCAGCCGCGCCAGACGCCAGCACCCCAGCGTCGCCAGGATGGCCAGCGGCGGCAGCCAGATCTGGAAGTAATGCGGGTAGAAGAACCCCGGGGAGGCGACGCCGATGCTGCCGGCGAGGAACCACAGCAGCCCGATCCGCGCCAGCATGCCGCCCGCGCCGCGCCGCCGCAGCCAGGTCGCCAGCGCCAGCCCCGCCAGCATGAAGGGCCAGAGCAGCGTCAGCAATTCGACCAGGACATGATGGAAGGACTCCACCAGCCCCATCCGGCCCTGCGCATAGCGCAGCGGGGCGAGGAAGGTGCCGTCGAGGAAGGCCAGCAGATCGCCGCGGATCAGATAGACCAGCCCGAAGCACAGCGTGGGCAGCGCGCAGAGCCCGGCATAGGCGGCGGCCATGCCCAGCGCCCGGCGCCAGGGCAGCACCCTGTGCCACAGCGCCGGGAAGACCAGCAGCCCGAAGGCGAGGCAGCCTTCGGCCACCCTCACCGGCTTGATCGCCAGGGCGCAGCCCATGGCGAGGCCCATCGCCACCAGCAGCGGCCAGCGCGGCGGCTGCCCCCAGTGCAGCACCCGCGCCGCGCCCAGCACGCCGAGCGCCATCGCGGTGACCACCATCGGCGCGAAGAGGATCTCGGTATTGGTGGCGAGGCCGCCCATGCGCAGGCTGTGCGCGACATAGACCAGCCCGGCCGCGATGCCGATGCCGCGCGGCGCCCCGACCGCCCGCACCACGCCATACAAGGCCCAGGCCGCCACCGCGACGCAGCCGGCGCCGAGCAGCCGGATGGTGGCAATGCTCTCGCCGAAGACCGCCATCGCCACCGCATACATCGCCGGCGCGCCGATCGGGTGCATGTCCCAAACCGCGACCAATGGCCATGCACCGCGCAGCCAGGCCTGGGCCTGCACCAGGTACAGCCCCTCATCCGTGTCGATGACCGCGACCAGGAAGCCCAGCGCCCGCAGCAGCAGCGAGGCCAGCAGCATCAGCAGGGGAATCACCACCACGCCCAGGCCGGAATCGACGCGGGTCAGCAAGCCACGTCCCCAACCGGGGCCGCGCGAAGAGGGAACCATCATGCTCGCGCCAATGCGGGGTTCGAGGGGCGAACGCTGGGCATAACACGGCCGGATTTCGCGGCAACCCCGGCTGCCCCCGCTTGACGACAACGGCATCCAGGGCCGAGCCTTCGCATATGCACAACCCACCGCCGCGCCTCGACCCCGTGACCCTCGCCGTGCTCGACAACCGCCTCCGGGCCATCGTCGAGGAGATGGGGGAGGCGATGCTGCGGACCTCCTATTCGCAAATCCTCAACTCCTCGCGCGACTTCTCCATCGCCCTGTGCGACGCGCAGTGCCGGCTGGTGGCGCAGGCGGACCATATCCCGGTGCATGTCGGCGCCATGCCCTGGGCCGCCAAGGCCATCGCCGAGGCCTTCCCCGCGCCAGTCGAGGGCGACACCTATCTGCTGAACGATCCCTATCACGGCGGCAGCCACCTTCCCGACCTGACCATCATCATCCCCGTCTTCGCTGAAGGAAGCCTTCGCTTCTGGTCCGTGGTGCGGGCCCATCAAAGCGATATCGGCGGCGCTACCCATGGTGGTTACAACCCCGGTGCCACGGAAATCTGGCAGGAGGGCCTCCGCATCCCGCCGATCCGCCTCGGCGAGGCCGGCGGGCTGCGCCAGGACCTGATCCGCATGCTGGCGACCAATACCCGCATCCCGCGCGATTTCACCGGCGATTTGATGGCGATGATCGGCGCGGCGCGGCTTGGCGAGCAGCGGCTGCTGCCTTTGCTGGCGAAATACGGCGCCGACAGCCTGGAGGCGGCGGTCTCCGCCATCCTGGACCTGTCCGAGGCGCATGCCCGCCGTATCCTCGCCGCCTGGCCGGATGGCGTCTTCAAAGGCGAGGCCTTCCTCGACGACGATGGCTTCGACCGCACCGACATCGCCATCCGCGCCACCGTGACCAAGCGCGGCGACAGCCTCACGGTCGATCTGTCCGACAGCGACCCGCAGACCACCGGCTTCGTCAATTCCAGCTACCCGAATATGCGCAGCGCCGTGGCGATGGCCTTCGCCTTCCTGCTCGATCCCGAGGTGGCGAAGAACGACGGCGCCTTCCGCCCGGTCGAGGTCATCGCCAAGGAAGGCACCGTGGTCTGGGCCCGCGACGGCGCGCCGGTCACCATGTGCACCTCACATTGCTCGAACGAGATCGTCGAGGCGATCGTCCGCGCCCTGCAGCACTGCTGCCCGGACCGCGCCATGGGCGGCTGGGGAAGGCGGTTCCGCGTCGCCATCACCGGCCAGGATGCCCGCCGCCCCGGCCGCCGCTTCGTCTGGCACATGTTCCATGCCCGGCCAGGTGGGGGCGGCAGTTCGCGCGGCGATGGCTGGTCCACCAGCGGCGAATGGCACAGCGCCGGCGGCCTGAAGTTCGGCAGCGTGGAGATGGCCGAGGCCCGCTTCCCGCTGTTGTTCGAGAGCCACGAATTCCTCGCCGGCTCGGCCGGCGACGGCCAGCACCGCGGCGGCCTCGGCGGGCAGCTCTCGCTGCTGGTCGAAAGCGACGGTCCGTGCCGCGCCAATACCGCCGGCGACGGCGTGCGGCATGGCGCGGCCGGGATGCTGGGCGGGCAGGACGGCGCGCCGCACCACTACGTCCTGCGCCGCGGCTCGGGCGAGGTGCGGGTGCTGAAGACCAAGGAGGTCGGCATCGCGGTCGATCCCGGGGATCGGCTGGTGGTCCATGCCGGCGGCGGCGGCGGCTGGGGGCCACCGGAGCAGCGCGATCCCGCCGCCCGGGCGCGCGATGTCCTTGAGGGAATGGTTTGATGCCGGCGTCCGAAAGCCGCGGCGCGCCCGATCGGCGGCCCGCGACCCTGTACCGGATCGGCATCGACGTCGGCGGCACCTTCACCGATGTGGTCGGTATCGCCGGCGACGGCACCCAGACCCTGGCCAAGGCCGCCAGCACCCCGGCGGACCAGAGCCTCGGGGTGGTCGAGGGCCTGCGCAACCTCGCCAGCGCCCTCGGCCTGCCGCTGGCCGAGCTGCTGCGGCAGACCGAGCGCATCGTCCATGGCACCACCGTCGCCACCAACGCCCTGCTGGAGAAGAAGGGCGCCGAGGTCTGGCTGCTGACCACGGCGGGCCACCGCGACGTCATCGAGATGCGGGAAGGCCTGAAGCCGGAACGCTACGACCTCCGGATGCCGCCGGCGGAGCCGCTGGTGCCGCGCCATCGGCGGCTTGGGGTGGTGGAGCGCCTGCGGCCGGACGGCAGCGTGGCGGTGCCGCTGAATGCGGCCTCCCTCGATGCCGCCATCGCCACCCTGCGCGAGGCCAAGGCGCAATCCGTCGCCATCGCCTTCCTGCATGCCTGGCGCGACCCGAAGCACGAGCATGCCGCCGCCGCCGCGGTCAGCGCCGCCCTGCCTGGCGCCACCGTGACCTGCTCGGCCGATGTCCTGCCGCAGATCAAGGAATTCGAGCGCTTCAGCACCACGGTGGTGAACGCCTATGTCGGCCCGGTGGTGTCCCGCTACCTCGCGCGGCTGGCCGGCCGGCTGGAGGAAGCCGGCTATCCCGGCCCGCTCTTCGTCATCCTCTCGCATGGCGGGGTGGCGCCGGTGGCCGAGGCGGCGCGGCTCGCCGTCGGCACCGCGCTGTCCGGCCCGGCCGGCGGCGTCGCGGCC
>JAQGIA010000203.1 GCA_028291445.1 Belnapia sp. | reverse complement strand
CCTCGATGATGACCGGATTGGCCTGCAGCGGTTCCAGCACGCCGCCGATGCCGACGCCGCCCGAGATATGCACGTTCTTGCCGATCTGGGCGCAGGAGCCGACGGTCGCCCAGGTATCGACCATGGTATTGCGGTCCACATAGGCGCCGATGTTGACGAAGCTCGGCATCAGCACCACGCCCGGGGCGATATAGGCCGACTTGCGGACCACGGCGCCGGGGACGGCGCGGAAGCCGGCGTCCTTGAAGCGGTTGGCGCCCCAATCGGCGAATTTCAGCGGCACCTTGTCGTAGGCGCCGGTGCCGATCTCCATCGGCGCCGAATCGACCAGGCGGAACGAGAGCAGCACCGCCTGCTTGGCCCATTGCTTCACCTGCCAGACGCCGGCGGCATCCGGCTCGGCGACGCGGAGCGCGCCGCTGTCCATCGCCTCGAGCGCCGCCATGACCACGGCGCGATCCTCCCCGCCGGTGGCGGAGGAGACGGTGTCCCGGCGCGCCCACAGGGCTTCGATCGGGGCCTGGAGGGCAGCATGGGTCATCGGGGGGGGCGTCCTGCGGCACAGGGGAAAGATGCGGCGGGACCATGCCGATGCCGGCGCGCCGCTGTCAACGCGCGCCGCTGTCGACGCGCGCCCTGCGGTGCCAACGCCCCCTTGGGGCCAATGCGCCAGGGTGCGGGACGCTTGGGTGCGGGACGCCAGGGTGCGGGACGCTTGGGTGCGGGACGCTTGGGGACAGCGCCATGGCCGGATGGATCTGCCTCATGCCGTGAGAGGCGGCCTTAACTGCGCGTTCAGTGACGGGGCGGCAGGGTGGCGGCATGGAATCGGCCTCCGACATCGACCTCCCCTCCGCGGGCGAAGCATTCCCGGTCCTCGCGCCCCCGGTCCTTGCGCCCCCGGCCCTCGCGCCGCAGCCTGGGCGGGAGGCGCCACCGATATTGCACGGCGCCCTCCTCGAATCCCGCCAGCGCTGGCGGGATTTCACCACCCTGGCCAGCGACCTGGCCTTCGAGACGGATGCGGCCGGGCGGCTGACCTTCCTGTCGCCCGCCAGGGTACTGGGCCGGCCGAGCGCCGCCCTGCTCGGTCGGCCGGTGGCGGAGCTGCTGCTGAATCCGGAGCCCAACCCCTTCCTGCCGCAATCCATGGCCGGGCTGGCGCAGCGCCATGGGGCCATCCGGGGCGGCACCCGGGGCGGCACCTCGCAGGTCTGGCTGTGCCAGGCGGATGGTCCGCCGGTCTGCTACAGCCTGGCGCTGGCGCCGCTGGTGGATGCGGCGGGGCAGAATGCCGGGCTGCGCGGCACCGGCCGGGACGTGACCGCCGCGGTGCGGGAGGCCGAGCAGCAGGCCTCGGCACTGCGCCGGGCGCAGTCGCTGGAGACCCTGGTGCGCCGGGTGCGCAAGCAGGTGCTGGCCTCGCGCATGCTGGCGGCGACGCTCGAATCCCTGCCGCCGGCGCTGGGCTGCGCCGGCGCCGCGATGCTGGAGGTGAGCGCCGCGGGGGTGCCGCTGGCGATCCACCGGCATGGCGATGATCCCGGACCGCTGCTGGCGGCGGTGCGGAGCCTGCTGAACGAGGATGCGCCCAGCTATGCCGAGGGACCCGGCGGGGAGATGCTGGCGCTGCTGCCGCATCCGCAGCGCCGGGTGCCGCTCTATGCGATGCTGGCCTGGCGGGCGCCGGGCGGCCGGCCCTTCGATGCGGATGACCGCCATCTGCTGGCCTCGGCGGCGGATCTGCTGTTCGTCGCCCTGGGCAACCAGGCGCTGCAACAGGAGCTGGAGCTGCGGGCGCGGACGGATCCCTTGACCGGGCTGCTGAACCGCCGCGCCTTCGTCGAGGATCTGCAACGCCGGCTGGACCGGCAGGATATGGGCCGAGACGGGGGGCAGGACGGCCAGCCGAAGGCGGTGGGGGCGGTGCTGTTCGTGGACCTGGACAACTTCAAGCCGCTGAACGACCGGATGGGGCATGAGGCGGGGGATGCGGCGCTGATCGCGGTCGGCCGGCTGCTGCGCGACATCGTCCGGCCGACCGATCTGGTGGCCCGCTACGGCGGCGATGAATTCGTCGTCTGGCTGCAGGAGGCGGATGCCGAGGCGGCGGCGATGCGGGCCGGCGCCATGTGCCGTACCGCGGTGGTGCTGCTGCCCGGGCTGGTCCCCGGCTGCACCCTGCCGCTGACCTTCAGCATCGGCGGGGCGATGCGCGCGGTGGACGGCAGCGACACGCCGGATTCGCTGCTGGCCCGGGCCGATGCGGCGATGTACGCGGCCAAGCGCGGCGGCCGGAACGGCTGGCGGCTGGCGCCCGACCCGCAGCACGCGGCGCCCCCAGCCTCCCCGCCTCCACCTCCCCCGCCTCCCCCGGTGGCGGGCTGAGATGCACGGGCTGCCCTACGAGAAGGCCAAGCGCCTCGCCTGCCATGGTGCCGCTGCCGAGCGGGCCGCGCTCGCCGCCCTGCCGGATACCCAGCCGGAGCTGCTGTATTTCCTCGCCGCCGATGGCGCCGTGGCGGTGCGCGCGGCGGTGGCGGGCAATGCGGCGACCCCGGCCAAGGCGGATAAGCTGCTGGCCACCGATACCGATCCGGCGGTGCGCGCCGAGGTCGGCCGCAAGCTGGCACCGCAGGCTTCGGTCTTGCAGGCCCGGGCAACGGCGGAGGATCGGCTGGGCGCGCTCGGCTGGCGGACGCTCTGCGGCCTGGCCGAGGATACCGCCGCCCATGTCCGCGCGGTGATCGCCGAGGAGCTGAAAGCGCTGCCGGACGCGCCGCGGGCGCTGATCCTGCAGTTGGCGCATGACGCGGCGATGGAGGTGGCGGAGCCGGTGATCCGCCTGTCGCCGCTGCTGAGCGAGGCCGACCTGCTGGCGCTGCTCTCGGATGCGCCGGTGCCGGCGACCCTGACCGCCATCGCCCGGCGGCCGGCGCTGAGCGAGCAGCTCTGCGACGCCATCGTCGATACCGCGCAGGACGAGGCGATCGGGGCGCTGCTGGGCAATGCCTCCGCCGCCATCCGCGAACAGACGCTGGACGGGCTGATCGTGCAGGCGGCGACCCGGGTGCCCTGGCAGGAAAGCCTCGTGCGGCGGCCGTCGCTGCGGCCCCGGGCGCTGCGGGCGCTGGCCATGTGCATCGTCGGCCACCTGCTGGAGACGCTGGCGGCACGGCCGGAACTCTCACCCGAGCTGACCAAGGTGCTGCAAAGCCGGGTGGAGGCGCGGCTGGCGCAGGAAGGCCAGGCGGAACCCTCGCCGGATGCGGAATTCGAGGGCGCGGCCATGCGCGGCGACCAGGGCGCCATGGCGACGCTGCTGGCCGAACATGCCGCGGTGCCGACCGCCGCGGTGGAGCGGGCGGCCCGGCTGCGCAGCGCCAAGGGCATGGTGGCGCTGTGCTGGCAGGCCGGGTTCAGCCTGCGCAGCGCGATGCTGGCGCAGAGCGTCCTGGGCCAGTTGACGCCGGGCGCGGTGATGCTGCCGCGGGCGGATGGCGACTGGCCGCTGGGCGCCGCCGAGATGCTGTGGCAGATCGAGCTGCTGGCCGAGCCGGTGGCCTGACCATCGCCCGATGCCGGCTGTTCGAGGCGGTTTCGCACCGATAGGCTGGGCGGAGCGCGGCACACCCGATCCTGTTGGTGGCCGCAGCCGCCGGAGACACCACCATGCAGCGACGCCAGTTCCTGTCCGCCTCGGCCCTGGCCATGGCGGCGCCGCTCGCCGCCCCGGGGATCGCCGCCGGCCAGGGTGCGCGCATCCTGCGCTTC
>JAQGIA010000199.1 GCA_028291445.1 Belnapia sp. | reverse complement strand
GCGGCGCCCGGCGCCTTCGGCGATTTGTGGAACTGAAGGCGATGCTGGCACGAGGCGGGAGCGCCCCGGCGATATTCGTTGCGTTCATTGGCGGCCGAAACGTCGCAGGACCAAGAGCCGTTCCCGCTGGACCGGTCCAATAGTCCCACGCCATTCACCGGCGCTCCGGATCGATGGCGAAGCAGCGGGTCCCGCCTGGTTAGAAAGCTGTGGTTAACCTTCGTCCATGCGTATCGCGCATGGCGCGAAGCTCAGGCCCATGGATTTTGCACTGGTTTTATGCTGCACCGCAGCATCATGCTGCATTGCAACATCGCTGAAAGCGAAGTGCATCATGACAAACATTCCGCAGATTTCCGCCCTCGAAACCGACGCAGCGCCGCTCATCTGGCTGCCCCAGGTGATGACGCTCGCGCTGGCCTTTGCGCTGTCCTTCGCCATGCCGACCGGTACCATGCTGACCCTGGTGCTGATGGCGGCACTGGTCCTCGCCGCCGGCATCGCCGGCCTGCGCCGCCATGGCGGCGCCGGGGTCCCCATCCTGCCCTTCGCCACCGAGGACTGAGCGACCCGGCCATCGGGCCTGTCCCCCCCGGCATCGGCCCCCTAGCATGGGGGCCGAGCATGGGGAGAACGCCGATGAGCGGTGCAGCAGCAGGCAACCTGGGCGAATACGCCCTGGCGGGGAAGGTCGCCGTCATCGCCGGCGGCAGCAATGGCATCGGTGCCGCCACCGCACGGCGGCTGGCCGCCGGCGGCGCCATCCTGGCGATCGGCTACAATACCGGCGCCGAGCGGGCCGCTGCGTTGATCGCCAGCCTGCCCGGCAGCGGCCATCTCGCGCTCCGGATGCCGATGGAGGATACCGCCGCGCTGCGCGCCGCCGCCGCCGAGGTGGAGGCCAGGCTGGGCCGCTGCGACATCCTGGTGAACTCGGCCGCAACCACGCGGGCGGTGCCGCATGCCGATCTCGAGGCGCTCGACGACGCGCTCATCGACCGCGTGCTGATCACCAATGTCCGCGGCCCCTTCGCCACCATCCGCGCCTTCGCGCCGATGCTGAAGCGGGGCGGCGACAGCGTCATCGTCAACATATCCTCGCTGGCCGCCATCACCGGCACCGGCAGCAGCATCATCTACGGCGCCTCCAAGGCGGCGCTCGATACCATGGGGATGTCGCTGGCCCGGGTATTGGCGCCCGAGATCCGCGTCGTCTCCATCTCACCTTCCGCCGTCGCCACGGATTTCGTGCCCGGCCGCAGTCGCGAGGCGGTGGAAAAACAGGCCGCCACCTCGCCGCTCCGCCGGGTGACCGAGGCGGATGACGTGGCGTTGACCATCCTGGCGGCGATCACCCATCTGCGGCTGACCACCGGCAGCGTCATCCTGGTGGATGGCGGCAAGCACCTGTAGCCGCCGAAGCGAGGCCCGCTGAGGCGGGGCTCCTCAGGCGGGACTCCCTCAGGCGGGGCTGCAGGCCCGGGCCGAGGCGGCCGGGCCGGTGGCCATGGGCGTTCCCGTCTCCGGGTCGGATTGCGAACCGGGGCGCGGCCGCGGCAGCATGATGGCCACGGTGGCGACCAGGCCGAGCCAGGTCAGCCGCGCCTGGTAGCGACCGGCGGGACCCGACAAGGCCCCGGTGATCGCCGCATTGCCGAGGCAGGCGGCCAGCACCAGCGCGATCAGCACCACGTGCTGCGGCGCCCGCCGCCGCACCGCTAGCACGCCGAGCAGCAGCACCAGCGAGCCGAAGTAGACCGTGGTATGCAGCGGGGACAGCCGCCGCGCCAGGATCAGCAACTCGCCGCTCTGCTGCCGCGCCGCCAGGAAGGCCGCGTGCTCGCGCGGGAAATAGCCGCGGATCAGCCGCTCCGGTCCCGGCTGGCCAGGCCAGGGGCCCAGCCCGTCGCCGGTATTGATCTTCACCAGCTGGACCATGGTATTGGCCGCAGCCGCGCGGAGAATGCCGATCGGGTCTTCCAGCACCACGCCGCGGATCAGCGCGGAAGCTTCCCCGGCCCAGCCCTTGGGGCCGCCGAGGGTGGTGTAGAGCGGCCCGTCGAGGGTCCAGAGGAAGATATTGTGGTCGGCGCCGAGCCGGTCGCTGACCGCGCAGATGCGCCATTCGGGATCGGGGCAATGCCGCGCCAGCCAGCCATGGCCGGTCTCGTCGAACAGGATGCGCGCCGCCAGGAAGACCGAGCCATAGGGCGAGGGCGCCGGCGATTTATGCGCCAGTGCATTCACCGTCACCAGGCCCGCCAGCGCCAGCAGCGGCGGCAGCGCCAGGCGGCCGAAAGCCTGTGCCGCCGGCCGCAGCCCGCGGGCCGTCCAGATCACGGCACTGACGCAGGCCAGGCCGAAGGCGAGCAGCAGGTGGCTTTGATGCACCGCGACCGCGAGGGTGAACAGCGCCAGCACATAACGGCGTTCCGCGACCGACAGGCAGGACCGGCGGAAGCCGGTCAGCCAGGCGCAGAGCACCACGACACCGGTAAACAGATCCGGCTGGAGCTGGGCGGTGACAAAGGGCAGGCCGGTCAGCATCGCCAGGGCAATGCCGGTCAGCAGCAAGGGCGCCGGGCCGGAATACCCCTGAACCCGCAGCACGAGGTGCAGCAGATGCGCCAGCAGCAGCCCCTGCCCGATCACCACCAGCCAAAGCGACTGCCGCCAGTGCAGGGCATGCATGAACAGGCTGTAGAAGGGCGGACGGTCCCAGCCGACATAGCCGATCAGCGCCTGGCCGAGGTAGGTGCCGGTATCGACGAAGACCAGCGGATAGCCGTTCCAGATCGCCGGCCAGATCAGCAGCAGGGTCACCATGGCGATGGCCCAGATGGGATGCGGCTGGGGATGCTGCTCGGGATGCGGACCGCTGCCCGGCGCGGCGCGGCCGCGCCGGGGTCCCAGCCTTGCCGCAAGGGCCGGCTGGGGGTTGCTCTTGCCCTGGAAGTCGCCCTGGAACTCGTTGGACATGCGGATGAGCATTTCGGAAGGTTGCTTCAATCCTAATACTTGCTTCAGCGAGCGAGCGTGCTCCCATCCGGTTGAGCAACAGGATCGTGAATGCGACCAAACGTTCGGGGCGTCGTGCGCCGTAGGGTGGAATGGTCCGAGGGATGGCCGTGGGGGTGGCATGCCACGTGCTTCGCCGCGTCACCCCGATCAGGAGCCTGCCATGCCCCGTACCATCCAGCTCGCCGCCCGCCCCGAGCCCATCAGCGTCGTGCCCGAGGAAACCGCGCTGATCGTGGTGGATATGCAGAACGCCTATTGCTCGAAGGGCGGCTATCTCGACCTGTGCGGCTTCGACGTCTCCGGCGCGGCGCCGGTCATCGAGGAGACGGCGCAGGTGATCGCCGCCTGCCGGGCTGCGGGCATTCCGGTCATATTCCTGCAGAACGGCTTTTCGCCCGACCTGCGGGAGGCGCCCGGCCCCCATGCGGGCAGCCAGGGCGCTCCGGTCTGGCACAAGTCCAATGCGCTGAAATTCATGCGGGCGAACGAGGCCTATGCCGGCAAGCTCATCACCCACGGCACCTGGGACCATGCGATCGTCGATGGGCTGGCGCCGCAGCCGGGCGACTTGCTGGTGCCCAAGGCGCGCTACAGCGGCTTCGCCGGCACCGGGCTTGAGCAGCTACTGGCGGCGCGGCGGATCCGCACGGTGCTGGTCGCCGGCGTCGCCACCAATGTCTGCGTCGAGAGCACCATCCGCGACGCCTACCACCGCGAATTCTTCCCCGTCATGGTGACCGACGCAACCATGGCGGCAGGGCCGGGAGCGCAGGAGGCGACCGAATTCAACGTGCAGGCGTTCTTCGGCTGGCTGACCACGGGGGCGGAGCTGCGGGCGGCGTTGCGGAGCAACGGATAAAGGAAAGGCCGGGAGAAGGTGTTCTCCCGGCCCCTCATCTATTTTTATGGGCAAACCAACAGAAATAAAGGCGGGCGGGACGCACTGCGCCCAGTGGGAAAATACTTTTCCTGCTACCGCTGCAACGCCTGGACGATCGCCTGCGTCACCTTCTTCGCATCGCCGAACAGCATCATCGTATTCGGCCGGAAGAACAGCTCGTTGTCGACGCCTGCATAACCGCTGGCCATGCCGCGCTTGATGAAGAACACCGTCTTGGCCCGCTCCACGTCCAGGATGGGCATGCCGTAGATGGCGCTGGACTTGTCGGTCTTCGCGGCCGGATTGGTCACGTCATTCGCCCCGATCACGAAGGCGACGTCGGCGTCGGCGAACTCCGGGTTGATCTCCTCCAGCTCCTTGACGTCGTCGTAGGGAACATTCGCCTCGGCGAGCAGGACGTTCATATGGCCGGGCATGCGGCCGGCGACCGGGTGGATGGCGTAGGTGACGTCCACGCCCTCCTTCTTCAGCAGGTCGCCCATCTCCCGCAGCACCTGCTGGGCCTGCGCCACCGCCATGCCATAGCCGGGCACGATGATGATCTTCTGCGAGTTCTTCATGATATAGGCGGCGTCCTCCGGGCTGCCGGCTTTCACCGGGGCGCGGTCACCGTTGCCGGCGCCAGGGCCGGCCTCGCCGCCGGTGGTGCCGAAGCCGCCCAGCAGCACGTTGATGATGCTGCGGTTCATGCCTTTGCACAGGATGTAGGACAGGATGGCGCCCGAGGCACCGACCAGCGCCCCGGTCACGATCAGCAGCAGGTTGCCGATGGTGAAGCCGATGCCAGCCGCCGCCCAGCCGGAATAGCTGTTCAGCATCGAGACGACCACCGGCATGTCCGCGCCGCCGATCGGGATGATCAGCAGGAAGCCCAGGGCGAAGGCGAGCAGCGCGATCATCCAGAACAGCAGCGGATTGCCGGTCGAGACGAAGGCGATGACCAGCACCAGCATCAGGATGCCGAGCGCCAGGTTCAGCCAGTGCTGCCCGTTGAACAGGATGGGCGCGCCGGACATCCGGCCATCCAGTTTGGCGAAGGCGATGACCGAGCCGGAGAAGGTAATGGCACCGATGGCGAGGCCGAGCGACATCTCGACCAGCGAGCTGCCGTGGATATCGCCGGAATGGCCGATGCCGAAGCTCTCCGGCGCGTAGAAGGCGGCCGCGGCGACGAAGACCGCGGCGAGGCCGACCAGCGAGTGGAAGGCGGCGACCAGCTGCGGCAGCGAGGTCATCTGGATGCGGTTGGCGACCACGGCGCCGATGCCGCCGCCGATGGCGATCCCGGCGATGACGAGGGCGATGCCGCCCGCCCCCATGCCCGGCTTCAGCAGGGTGGCGACCACGGCGATCGCCATGCCAACCATGCCGAAGACATTGCCCCGGCGGCTGGTCTCGGGATGCGACAGCCCCCGCAACGCCATGATGAAGAGGACCGAGGCGACCAGATAGGCCAGGGTCGAGAAAGTCTGCCCCACGGCCTAGCTCCCCTTCTTCTTGAACATCGACAGCATGCGGCGGGAAACCAGGAAGCCGCCGAAGATATTCACCGAGGCCAGCGTCACCGCGATGAAGCCGAAGACCTGCGCCGCGACGCTTTCGCCAAGCCCGGCGGCCAGGATGGCGCCGACGACGATCACCGAGGAGATGGCATTGGTCACGCCCATCAGCGGGCTATGCAGCGCCGGGGTGACGTTCCACACGACGTAGTAGCCGACGAAGCAGGCCAGCAGGAAGATCGTCAGCAGCAGCAGGAAGGGCTCGGCCGCGGCAGCCACCGGGGCGACATGGGCTTCGGCCAGCAGGCGTGCCTGCATCGCCAATTCCAGCGCGCGGTTGGCCGTGGCGCTGGCCTGGTTGGCCAGTTCGGTCGGGTTCATGGGGCGGTCTCCTCAGGCGGCCTGGGCGGGCGCGAAGCTCGGGTGCACCACGGCGCCGCCGCGGGTCAGCATGACGCCTTTGACGATGTCGTCGTCGGCCGGCAGCTTCGGGACCTTGGCCTCCTGGTCCCAGAAGGTGGTCAGCAGGGTCAGCAGGTTCCGCGCGAACAGCTGCGAGGACGCCGCCGGGATCCGGCCCGGCCAGTTGTGGAAGCCGAGGATGGTCACCCCGCCCGGCGTGGTGAAGGCCTCGCCCGGCTTGGTCAGCGCGACGTTGCCGCCGGCATCCGAGGCGATGTCGACGATGACGCTGCCCGGCTTCATGCTCTCGACCATCGCCGCCGTCACCAGCGTGGGCGCCTTGCGGCCCTGCACCAGGGCGGTGGTGACGATGATGTCCTGCTTGGCCAGATGGGCGGCCACGACCTCGCCCTGCTTCTGCATGAAGCCGGCGCTCATCGGCTTGGCATAGCCGCCGGCGGTCTGCGCGGCGCGGCTTTCCTCGTCCTCATGCCCGACGAAGCTGGCGCCGAGCGACTTGATCTCCTCCTTCGCCGCCGGCCGCACATCGGTCGCGGAAACCCGGCCGCCGAGCCGCCGCGCGGTGGCGATCGCCTGCAGTCCGGCCACGCCGGCGCCCATGATGAAGACATTGGCGGCGGGGATGGTGCCGGCCGCGGTCATCAGCATCGGGAAGCCGCGGTCGAAGGTCGCGGCCGCCTCGATCACCGCGCGGTAGCCAGCGAGATTGGCCTGGGAGGACAGGATATCCATCGACTGCGCCCGGGTGATGCGCGGCGCCAGCTCCATCGCCCCGGCATCGATGCCGAGCTGGGCATAGCTCGCCGCCATCTCCGGCGTCGCCTGCAACTGGCCGAGCATCAGCGCGCCGCGCGGGATCATCGCCAGCTCGTCGATCTCGCCCTCGCCGGCGCCGAGCGGCGCCCGGATCTTGAGGACGATGCCGGCGCCGTTCAGGGTCGCCGCCGCATCGGGCGCCACCTCGGCGCCGGCCGCGGCGAATTCGGCGTCCGGGATGCCTGCGCGCAGGCCGGCCCCGGCCTCGACCGCGACGGTCAGGCCGAGCGCGATGAATTTCCTGACCGTCTCGGGTGTGGCGGCGACCCGGGTCTCGGCTGGCCGGCGTTCCTTCAGTACTGCAAGTCGCATACGGGGGTCCCCCTTTGCGGCCGGACCATGATGAAGTGCGACGGGGGAGGCAAGCCTCTCCTGGCGCCACGCCAGACCGGCCATGGAATTTCCTGCCATGGGCAACGGCCTTGCCCTGAGCGTGCCGTCAAACGCCATCGATCGAGGGCGATGAGGAACTCAGGCTGGGCCTCCCGGGGTCCAGGCGTGCAGCTCAGGCCGAGCTGCCGCGCACCACGGCGGCCGGCACCTTGGCATCGCGCAGCGCGGCCGCCTGGCGTTCGGCCAGTTGCGCCTCGGAAAAATCCTCGACCAGTTCCATGAAGATGCGGTGCCAGTTGATATCGGCCCGCAGCCGCAGGAAGACGCTGCCGAGGCCGATGGCCGCGCGGTCCATCAGCGGGAATTCGCGGGGGATCTTGACGCCGCCGGTCCGCTTCAGCCCCTCATGCACCTTCTGCGCGACCTTGCGGCCATAGGACATGTCGTCCGAATACTGGATCGGCCGCACCTTGTCCTGCACCAGCGGCTCATAGAGGAAGGTGGCCCAGAGGCTCAGCACCTCCATGGTTTCCTTGGACAGGTTGCGGAAGCCCCAGATCCGGTAGGCCTCGGCCGCCTTCTCCTCGTCGTGGTCGCGCACCGCCTCGTACAGCATGATGACGCCGCCCACGAAGCTCGGCGGAAAGACCCGGATGGTGCCGAAATCCAGCAGGTTGATGCCTGCCCGGTCCGGCCGCACCTGGTAGTTGCCGAGATGCGGATCGCCGTGGATGACGCCATAGCGGTAGAACGGCTTATACCAGGCGCGGAACAGCGACCTGGCATAGCTGTTCCGCTCCTCCAGCGGCGGGTTTTCCTCCAGCCGCTTGACGATGGCGCGGCCGTCGAGCCAGTTCATCGTCAGCAGCCGCTTGGTGCAGTAGTCCTCGACCGGCACGGGGATGGTGACGTCCTCCGTTCCCCGCATCATGAGGCCATAGAGTCGCATCTGCGCCGCCTCGCGGAGGTAGTCGAGCTCCTCGCGTAGCCGGTCGCACATCTCCTGGTAGACTTCGGCATTGTCGAGCGCGCTGTCCATCCGGCGATAGACGCTCATCGCCAGCTTGAGCTGGCGGAGGTCGGCCTCCACCACGCTCGGCATGTCCGGGTACTGCAGCTTGCAGGCCACCTCGCGGCCATCCGGCAAGGTCGCCCGAGGCACCTGGCCGAGCGAGGCCGCGGCCGCCGCCTCGCGCCCGAAGGTCTTGAACCGGGATTCCCAGGTGGGGCCCAGCTCGGCGCCCATCCGGCGGCGGACGAAGGGCCAGCCCATCGGCGGGGCATTGGCCTGCAAGGTCGCCAGTTCCTCGGCATATTCCTCCGGCAGCGCATCCGGCACGGAGGAGAGGAAT
>JAQGIA010000174.1 GCA_028291445.1 Belnapia sp. | reverse complement strand
GCAGGCCACTGACATTCGCCGCAGGTGGCGACGTACGCCAAGGGCAGGACACCAGCTTGAAAGGTCGAAGACCCGTGGATGCGCTGACCGACAAGAAAACGACCACTTCGGCAGAGGCCGCTGCGCTACGGGCGGCCATCATCAGCAAGCTGACCTATGACCTAGGCAAAAGCCAGACCGGCGCACGCGACCGCGACTGGTTCATGGCGACGGCGCTGGCCGTCCGCGACCGGATCATCGACCGCTGGCTGAGCGTGACCCGGGCCGCCTACGAAAGCGGCCAGAAGCAGGTCTATTACCTCTCGCTCGAATTCCTCATCGGCCGGCTGTTGCGCGACGGCGTCACCAACCTCGGCCTGACCGAGCTGGTGAACGAGGCGCTCGCCCCGCTCGGCGTCGATTTCGAGCGGGTGCGCCAGGCGGAACCCGATGCGGCGCTGGGCAATGGCGGCCTCGGTCGCCTCGCCGCCTGCTTCATGGAAAGCCTCGCCAGCCTTGGCATCCCCGCCTTCGGCTACGGCATCCGCTACGAGCACGGGCTGTTCCGCCAGATCATGCGCGACGGCTGGCAGCAGGAGTTCCCCGAGGACTGGCTGAACAACGGCAACCCCTGGGAATACGCCCGGCCGGAGATCAGCCACGATATCGGCTTCGGCGGCTCGGTCGAGGCGGTGGTGGTCTCCGATACCCAGATCCGCCATGTCTGGCATCCGGGCGAGACGGTGCAGGCCGTCGCCTACGATACGCCGGTGGTCGGCTGGCGCGGCGAGCATGTGAACACGCTGCGGCTCTGGTCGGCCCGTGCCGCCGATCCGCTGAAGCTCGATGCCTTCAACTATGGCGACCACCTCGGCGCGCTGGCCGACCGGGTGCGGCAGGAAAGCATCTGCAAGGTGCTCTACCCCTCGGATGAGAGCCCGGCCGGGCAGGAGCTGCGGCTCAAGCAGGAGTATTTCTTCGCCTCCGCCGCCTTGCAGGATCTCGTGCGCCGGCACCTCCGGGTCTACGGCACCCTGCAGTCGCTGCCGGACCGGGTGGCGATCCAGCTGAACGACACCCATCCGGCGATCGCCGTCGCCGAGCTGATGCGGATCTGCGTCGACCTGCACGGGATCGGCTGGGAGGATGCCTGGAAGATCACCCAGGGCACCATCAGCTACACCAACCACACCCTGCTGCCGGAGGCGCTGGAGAGCTGGCAGGTGCCGCTGATGGAACGGTTGCTGCCGCGCCACATGCAGCTCATCTACCTGATCAACGCGCATCACCTCGACCAGGTGCGCGCGGCGCATCCGGAAGATGGGCGGCTGCTCGCCTCCGTGTCGTTGATCGAGGAGGCGCATGGCCGCCGGGTGCGGATGGGGCATCTCGCCTTCGTCGGCTCGCACAAGGTCAATGGCGTCTCGGCGCTGCATACCGACCTGCTGAAGAAGACCGTCTTCAAGGATTTCCATGCGCTGTCGCCAAGGAAGGTGGTCAACAAGACCAATGGCGTCACCTTCCGGCGCTGGCTCCAGCAGTGCAATCCCGGCCTGACCGGGCTGCTGACCGAGAGCATCGGCCCGCGCTTCCTCGATGACGCCTCGGCGCTGACGGCGTTGCGGCCGATGGCAAGGGATGCGGGGTTCCAGGACCGCTTCCTCGCGGTGAAGCGGCGGAACAAGGATGCGCTGGCGGCGGTGATCCGCGCCACCCTCGACCTCAAGGTCGATCCGCATGCCATGTTCGACGTGCAGATCAAGCGCATCCATGAATACAAGCGCCAGCTGCTGAACGTGCTGGAGACCGTGGCGCTGTATGACGCCATTCGTTCCCAGCCGACGCAGAACTGGGTGCCGCGGGTGAAGATTTTCGCCGGCAAGGCGGCGGCGAGCTATCACCGGGCCAAGCTCATCATCAAGCTGGCGCATGACGTGGCCAAGGTCATCAACAGCGACCCGACGGTGCGCAACCTGCTGAAGGTCGCCTTCCTGCCGAATTACAACGTCTCGCTCGCCGAGATCATCGTCCCCGCCGCCGATTTGTCCGAGCAGATCTCGACCGCGGGCATGGAGGCATCCGGCACCGGCAACATGAAGCTCGGGCTGAACGGCGCGCTGACCATCGGCACGCTGGACGGCGCCAATGTCGAGATGCTGGAGCAGGTCGGAGCGGAGAACATCCATATCTTCGGCATGACCACCGAGGAGGTGGAGGCGCGCCGGCGGGATGGCGTGCAGGGCTCCCAGGCGGTCGACGCCTCGCCGCGGCTGGCCGAGGTGCTGGACGCGATCGGCTCCGGCGTCTTCTCCCCGGATGACCGGCAGCGCTACCGCGACCTGGTGGATGCGATCTGCGGCAGCGACTATTTCTGCGTCGCCGCCGATTTCGAGGCCTATTACGCTGCCCAGCGCGAGGTCGATGCCCGCTGGTCGCGCAGCCCGGACTGGCAGCAGGCCGCCATCCTGAATACCGCGAATATGGGCTGGTTCTCCTCCGACCGGACCATCCGTGAATATGCCGGGGATATCTGGAACGTCCCGGTTCGGTAAGGCCAAGGCCGAAGAGCTTGGCCGGCGCGTGGTGCGCAACACCGATTCGTCGGTGTACGACGGCAGGAATATGGGCAATCAGGGAGGCTGGAAGCGGCGCCGGTGCTTGCTTTCGGCCTGCCCGCCTCGGCCCGCCTGCCGTTGCGGCCGCGGGGCATGCTCTGATCTGGTGCCGGACGCTGCCGCGGGGGGGAAAACGGATGCCGAACAGCCGCGAATACGGGCCGGAACGCGTGCACGGGCCGCTCGCCCGCACCGCCATGGCCTTCGTGCTGGCCGGCGGCCGCGGCAGCCGGCTGATGGAGCTGACCGACCGCCGGGCCAAGCCGGCGGTCTATTTCGGCGGCAAGTCGCGCATCATCGATTTCGCGCTCTCCAACGCCATCAATTCCGGCATCCGCCGGGTCGCCGTCGCCACCCAGTACAAGGCGCATAGCCTGATCCGCCACCTGCAACGGGGCTGGAACTTCCTGCGGCCGGAACGCAACGAGAGCTTCGACATCCTGCCGGCGAGCCAGCGCGTCTCGGAGCAGAACTGGTACCTCGGCACCGCCGATGCGGTGTTCCAGAACGCCGACATCATCGCCGACATGGCGCCGCGCCACATCGTGCTGCTGGCCGGCGACCATATCTACAAGATGGACTACGAGAAGATGCTGCAGCAGCACGTCGAGCAGGGCGCCGACGTGACCGTATGCAGCATGGCGGTGCCCCGGCTGGAGGCGCGCGGCTTCGGCGTCATGGCGGTCGATACCACCGGCCGCATCATCGATTTCGTGGAGAAGCCGGCCGACCCGCCCGGCATCCCGGGCCGGCCGGAACTGGCGTTGGCCAGCATGGGCATCTACGTCTTCGAGACGGGCTTCCTGCTCGACCAGTTGCGGCGCGATGCCGAGGACCCGGACTCCGAGCATGATTTCGGCAAGGATCTGATCCCCTGGATCGTCCGCAACGGCAAGGCCGTGGCGCATCGCTTCGAACGCTCCGTGATCCGCTCCTCCTCCGAAGCCGCGGCCTATTGGCGGGACGTCGGCACGGTCGACGCCTATTGGGAGGCGAATATCGATCTGACCGATATCGTCCCGCCGCTCGACCTCTTCGACCGCGACTGGCCGATCTGGACCTATGCCGAGATCACCCCGCCCGCGAAATTCGTCCATGACGTGGTGGGGCGGCGGGGGGAGGCGATTTCCTCGCTGGTCTCGGGCGGCTGCATCATCTCCGGTGCTTCCGCCCGGCGGTCGTTGCTGTGCACCGGCGTGCACCTGCACTCCTGGGCCAAGCTGGATGGCGCGGTGATGCTGCCGCAGGTCGATGTCGGCCGGCATGCCCGGCTATGCAACGTGGTGGTGGACCGCGGCGTGCGCATCCCGCCGGGGCTGGTGGTGGGCGAGGATCCGGAGGAGGACGCCAGGCGCTTCCGCCGCACCGATCGCGGCATCTGCCTCATCACCCAGTCGATGCTGGACAAGCTGGCCTGATGCGGCTGCGGATCCTCGCGGTCGCCTCCGAATGCTTTCCCCTGGTGAAGACCGGCGGGCTGGCGGATGTGGTCGGTGCCCTGCCGGCGGCGCTGGCGCCGCAGGGCATCGCGGTCACCACGCTGATCCCGGCCTATCCGGCGGTGCTGGCGGCGGTGGCCAGGCCGCAATCGGTCCTGGCCCTGCCGGCGCTGTTCGGCGGCCCGGCCCGGGTGCTGCGGGGCCGGCATGCCGGGCTCGACATGCTGCTGCTGGATGCGCCGCATCTCTTTGCCCGCGCCGGCAATCCCTACAGCGGGCCCGACGGGATCGGCTGGGCGGATAACGGCAGCCGCTTCGCCGCGCTCGGCGCCGTGGCGGCGATGCTGGCCGCCGGCGCCGCGCCTGGCCTCGGCTTCGATGCGGTGCATGCGCATGACTGGCAGGCCGGGCTGACCGGCGCCTACCTGCGGCTGGTCCAGGCCAGCGCCCTGCCGCTGGTCTTCACCATCCACAACCTGGCCTTCCAGGGACAATTCCCGGCCGCGCTCTTCCCGGCGCTCGGCTTGCCGCCGGCTGCCTTCGCGATGGATGGGGTGGAGTATTTCGGCCAGGTCGGCTTCCTGAAATCCGGGCTCTGGTATGCCGACCGCATCACCACCGTCTCGCCCAGCTATGCGATGGAAATCCGCACGGCCGAGGGCGGCATGGGCCTTGATGGGCTGCTGCGCTTCCGGGGCGGGGCGGTCAGCGGCATCCTCAACGGGATCGATACCGCGGAGTGGAATCCGGCGACCGACCCGCATCTCGCCGCCCGCTTCGATGCCGCCGATCCCGCGCCGCGCGCGCGCAACAAGGCGGCGTTGCA
>JAQGIA010000170.1 GCA_028291445.1 Belnapia sp. | reverse complement strand
CCGCCGCCGCCGTCCCGCCCGGGGCGAAGCTGACCCTCACCTTCGCCGATGGCCCGGTCGGCGCCACCGCCGATGGCCCGGTCGGCGCCACCCCCGATGGCGTGAAGCCCGCCCGCCGCCGTGGCGGCAAGCCGGAGCAGGAAACGCTGCTATGATCCCCCGCCGCATCGCCCTCGCTCTGCCCGCGCTGCTGCTGGCCCGCACTGCCCGGGCTGCCATCCCTGCCGAGAGCTTGACGCAGGGAGGCTTAACGCAGGGGGGCTTCGCCAGCGGCCGCGTCGCCCCCGGCACCCGCCTCTCGCTCGATGGCCGCGCGCTCCGCGTTGGACCGGGCGGCGAATATGCCTTCGGCTTCAGCCGCGACCACGGCCCCGAGGCGATGCTCACCATCAACGCGCCGAATGGCCGAACCGAGCACCAACGCCTCGCCATCGCCAGGCGCGACTGGCCGACCCAGCGCATTACCGGACTGCCCCCCGCCCAGGTCACGCCGGACCCGGAGGCCCTTCGCCGCATCACCGCCGAGCGCGAACGCCTGGCCGCCGCGCGGGCCACCGACAGTCCCCGCACGGATTTCGCCGCCGGCTTCATCCTGCCCGCGCATGGCCGCATCAGCGGCGTTTTCGGCAGCCAGCGAATCCTCAACGGCGAGCCGCGCCAGCCGCATTTCGGCTTCGACATCGCCGCCCCCACCGGCACGCCGCTGCTGGCCGCCGCCGGCGGCGTGGTGACGCTGGCCGGCGACTTCTTCTTCTTCGGCAAGATCGTGGTGATCGACCATGGCCATGGGGTGAACACCCTCTATGCCCATATGTCGGCGCAGGCGGTGACGGAGGGCCAGCAGGTCGCCGCCGGCCAACGCATCGGCGCCATCGGCGCCACCGGCCGCGTCACCGGCCCGCACCTGCATTTCGGCTTCTCCTGGTACACCACCTGGCTCGATGCCCAGCCCGTGTTGCCGCCGGTAACGGGTTGAAACTCCGGGGCTTTCCGACGGTTCAGGGAGCGGCATGCAACGGAGCCATCGGATGAGCACCACCGTGGAATTCGCCCATTATCCCAGCCTCCAGGGCCAGGTCGTGCTCATCACCGGCGGCGCCAGCGGCATCGGCACCGCCATCGTCGAACACTTCGCCGCCCAGGGCGCCCGTGTCGCCTTCCTCGATTTCGACCGGACCGCCGGCGAGGCCACCGCCAGCCGCACCGGCGCCCTGTTCCTGTTCTGCGACCTGCGCGACATCGCCGCGCTTCGCGTCGCCATCGCCGAGATCAGGAAGCAGCTTGGCCCCATCTCCGTGCTGGTGAACAACGCCGCCCGCGACGACCGCCATGGGCTGGAGTCGGTGGAACCCGACTACTGGGACGAGCGCATGCACACCAACCTGCGCCATCACTTCTTCTGCGCCCAGGCCGTCGCGCCGATGATGCGGGAATACGGCAAGGGCTCCATCATCAACATGGGCTCGGTAAGCTGGATGAAGCTGCAGGGCGGCATGCCCGCCTATACCACCGCCAAGGCCGCCATCCGTGGCCTGACCCGCGGCCTGGCGCGCGACCTCGGCCCCGACCGCATCCGGGTGAACGAAGTCGTCCCCGGCTGGATCTTTACCGAGCGCCAGCTGGAGAAATGGGCGACGCCCGAAAGCGAGGCCGAGAACATGGCCCGGCAATGCCTGAAGGAACGGCTCTATCCGCCGGATATCGCCCGCATGGTGCTGTGGCTGGCGGCCGACGATAGCGGGATGGTGACGGGGCAGCATTTCGTGGTGGATGGCGGAACCGTCTGAGCGCCGCCGAAGCTCTGCCCCGGGGACTTTCCCGCACCGCAGCATCATCCTAGCCTTCCTCCAGCAGTGTTGGAGAAGCCCGATGAGCGATGCCGCCCCCGAACCCCGCATGCCCCGGATGGTCGGCGACCTGCCCGTTATTGACGTCTCCGCCTGGCTGGCCGGCGAGCCCGGCGCGCTGGAACGGATCGCCGGCGAGTTGCGCTACGCCTGCGAGCAGGTCGGCGTCTACTTCCTCACCGGCCACGGCATCCCGCAGGCGGCGATCGACCGGGTGCTGGCGGCGGCCAAGCGCTTCCACGCCCAGCCGCTGGATGAGAAGCTCAAGATCAAGGTGAACCAGGAGACCGTCGGCTACCTGCCGATGAAGGGCAGTACGACGCGCACCAGCAAGGTGAACGTCAATACCAAGCCCAACTTGAACGAGGCCTTCTTCCTCAAGCGGGAATCCGACGAGGATGCCGCCCGCCTCGGTCGCCCGCCCGGCCACCGCAACCAATGGCCGGAGAACCTGCCCGGCTTCCGCGAGGATACGCTGGCCTATATGACGGCGATGGAGGCCCTCGGCCGCAAGCTGGTGCCGATCTATGCCCGCGCCCTCGGCATGCCGGCCGGCCATTTCGATGCCGCCTTCGCCCGGCCCGGCATGACGCTGCGCCTCTCGCACTACCCGCATACCGAGGTGCTGGAAGACAACGAGTTCGGCCTGGCGCCACATACCGATGGCAATTTCGCTACCTTCCTGCCGCCCAACCCGGTCAGCGGGCTGTCGATCCGGCTGAAGGACGGCAGCTGGTGCGACGTGCCCTACATGGCAGGCGCCTTCGTCGTGAATACCGGCGACATCCTGGCGCATTGGTCGAACGACGTCTTCGTCTCGACGCCGCATCGCGCCATCAACCGCTCCGGCGAGGAACGCTTCGCGATCCCCTTCTTCCTCAACGCCGATCCGAAGACCCTGCTCGAATGCCTGCCGAGTTGCCAGGGTCCCGACCGCCCGGCGAAATACGAGCCGATCACCGTCGAGGCCTATTCCGAATGGTTCCAGCGGACCAACTACCCGCATCTCCAGAAGGGCAAGGCCGCCTAGGGAAAGGCCGCCCAAGGAAAGGCCGCCTGAGGTAAAGGCCCCCGGAGCCGTCCGGCTCCGGGCTGCCGCTCGGCTCAGCGCATCGGCAGGGCATAGATCAGCCCGCCATCCATCCACAGCCGGTTCGGCCCGCGCGGCAGGTCGATGCTGGTGCCGGGGCCGAAGGAACGGTCGTAGATCTCGCCGTAATTCCCCACCGCGCGCACCGCGTTATAGACCCAGTTGCGCTCCAGCTTGAGCGCCTCGCCCAGCTCCGGCGTGACGCCCAGCAGGCGCCGGGTATTCGGGCTGACGCTGCTGCGGCGCTGCTCCTCGGCATTGGCCATGGTCACGCCCTGCTCCTCCGCCTCGATCAGCGCCGTGGTGTACCAGCGCACCACGTCGAACCACTGCGCATCGTCGCGGCGGATATAGGCGCCGTAAGGCTCCTTGCTGAAGCGCTCCGGCAGGATGGTCCAGTCCGCCGGCTTGGCCATGGTCGAGCGCACGCCGGCCAGTTGCGAGGCATCGGTCCCGAAGCTGTCGCAGCGCCCGGCCTGCAGCGCCGCCGTCGCCTGGTCCGTCCGCTCGAACAGCACCGGGCTGAACGGGGTGTCGATGCTGCGGAAGTAATCCGCCGTCACCTGCTCGTTGGTGGTGCCCTGCACCAGGCAGATGGTGGCGTCGCGCATCTCGGACACTTTCTCCACCGTGCCCTTGCGGACGATGAAGCCGTGCCCGTCGAAGAAGTAGGTGGTCACGTTGCGCAGGCCGAGCGACACGTCGCGCAGCATGGTCTGGGTGCTGGTGCGGAACAGCACGTCCACCTCGCCGGCGCCGAGCGCGGTGAAGCGGGTGGAAGAAGACAGCGGGGCGAAGCGCACCTTGTTCGGGTCGTTGAAGATCGCCGCGGCGAGGCCGCGGCACATGTCGACATCCATGCCCTGCCAGACGCCGCGGCTGTCCGGCAGGCCGAAGCCGGCGACACCGGTGCCGATGCCGCAGACCAATTGGCCGCGTGCCTTGATCGCCTGCAGCGTCTGCTGGCTTTGCGCGGGGGAAGCGGTGAAGAACGCGCAAGCAAGCGCGGCCGCGGCAGCGAAGCCTCGTCCCAGCATGATGGATTACCTACCTGTTTTGCATTGGCAGGATGGTCGCCGCCGGGAACTCGTACTGTCAACGAAAACACCGGGGCTCGGCAGGAGCGATCAGGCCGCCCGCACCGGATCTGCCTGTTCCGCAGGCAGGATGCGCCCATCCTCCATCGCCACGATGCGGTCGGCGATATCCAGGATGCGCGGGTCGTGCGTCACCAGCAGGATGGGCACGCCGCGCTGCTTGGCCAGCTCCCGCAGCAGCCGCACCACCTCGCCGCCGGATTGCTTGTCGAGCGCCGCGGTCGGCTCATCCGCCAGGATCAGACCGGGGTCGCCGGCCAGCGCCCGGGCCACCGCGACGCGCTGCCGCTGGCCGCCGGAAAGCTGCGCCGGCTTCGAATGCAGCCGGTCGCCGAGCCCGACCTGCTCCAGCATCCGCCCGGCCCGCGCCAGCCGTCCGGCCTCATCGCTGGCAGGGTCGAGTTCCAGCGCCATCGCCACATTCTGCCGGGCGGTGAGGAAGCCGAGCAGGTTGTGCTGCTGGAAGATGAAGCCGATGCGCCGCCGCAGCGCCACCCGCTGGACCTCCTTCGCGCCGGCGAGGTCCTGGCCGAGCACCCGGCACTGTCCCTCCTGCATCGCCCGCAGCGCGCCGATCAGGGTCAGCAGCGTGGTCTTGCCGCTGCCGGAGGGGCCGGTCAGCAGCACGATCTCGCCGGGGCCGACGACAAGGTCGACGCCGCGCAGCACCGGCCGCGCCAGTTCCCCGGTCCCATAGGCGTAGGAGACGCCGCGCAGCTCGACCGGCTTGGCCATCTTAGAATCGGGCATCCCGGAATCGGCCATCTCAGAACATATCTGCCGGATTGGCGTCCCGGAGCTTCCGCATCGCCAGCAGCCCGGCCACCGCGCACATCGCGAAGATCAGCCCGAAGACGATGACGCCGCGGGTCGCATCCATGGCGATCGGCAGGAAGGTCGCATCCGCCACCACCCGGTACAGCCCGACCGAGGCGAGCAGGCCGGGGATGAAGCCCAGCATCGCCAGGATCAGCGCCGCCCCCATCACCGCCCGCCGCAGGTAGCCATTGGAATAGCCCATGGCCTTCAGCGTGGCGTATTCCGAGAGGTGGCTGGCGATGTCGCTGAACAGGATCTGGTAGACGATCACCATGCCGACGATCAGCCCCATCAGGCTGCCGAAGGCGAAGATGA